>JBDHDN010000003.1:0-38251 GCA_039591485.1 Gemmatimonadota bacterium | reverse complement strand
GAGCAGCTCGCGGAGGTACGCCGGATCCAGGCCGAGACGCGGCAGATCTACTCGATCATGTACTCCGAGCGCTTCGAGAGTCCCGGCACGGTCAAGGCGGGAGAACTGGTCAAGGCGGGCGCGATCGGCGATGTGATCCATTCGATCGGGTTGGGGCCCCACCAGGTCGGCTTGACCGAGCGCCCCGAGTGGTTCTGGGATCCCGATGCCTACGGCGGCATCATCTGTGACATCGGTTCCCATCAGGTCGATCAGTTCCTGTTCTTCACCGGCTCCTCGCGGGGAGAGGTCGTCTCCTCCCAGGTCGCCAACTACCGGCATCGGGATCATCCGGGGTTCCAGGACTTCGGCGAGTTCTTGCTCCGGGGGAATGGGGGGACCGGCTACGTCAGGCTGGATTGGTTCACACCCAAGGGACTCGGCGTTTGGGGAGACACGCGGATCATCGTGGAAGGAACGGAAGGGTTTCTCGAGGTGCGCAAGAACATCGACATCGGCGGACGCGACGGTCCGGAGCATCTCTTCCTGGTGGACGAGGAGGGCATCAATCACTTTGACTGCCGCGACATGGAGCTCCCCTACGGTCCGCAAATCGTCGATGACGTCGTGCGTCGTACCGAGACGGCCATGTCCCAGGAGCATTGTTTCCTCGCAACCGAGTTGGCATTGAAGGCGCAGCAGCAGGCGACGTGGCTCGAGGGGGCGCCTGCGTAGTGCCGTCAGCCGATATCGGCGTTTCCTCCCGGCCGCACCCAGGATTCGGCTATCGGTGGACGGTGGTCGCGCTGCTGTTCGGCGTGACCACGGTCAATTACATGGATCGTCAGGTCATCGGCATCCTCGCGCCCACCTTGACCCGTGAACTGGGCTGGAGCGAGTCCGACTACGGCGCCATCGTCTCCTGGTTCAGTATTGCCTACGGCGTGGGGCTCCTGGTCACCGGACGTGTGATGGACCGTATCGGTGTCCGTCGTGGCTTCACCCTCGCGGTGTCGGCCTGGAGCCTGGCGGCAATGGCGCACGCCCTCTGCCGGACGGTAGCAGGATTCTCTATCGCGCGTGGGCTCCTCGGTGTGGGCGAGTCCGCGAACTTTCCCGGGGCGGTCAAGGCGACGGCCGAGTGGTTTCCGAAGAAGGAACGTGCCCTGGCCACCGGCATCTTCAACGCGGGGACCAACGTGGGGGTCGTGGCGGCCGCGATTCTGGTTCCGTGGATCACTCTCACCCTGGGGTGGCGGTGGGCCTTCATCATTACCGGCTCGCTCGGTTTCGTCTGGTTGCCGGTCTGGCTCGCGGTGTATCGCGAACCGTCGAGCCACCACAGGGTCTCGCCGGCCGAGTTGGCGCACATTCGCAGCGATCCGCCAGATCCACCGGTCCGAATCCCCTGGCGTCACTTGGTGAGGTACCGAGCCGCATGGGCCTTCATCATCGGCAAGGCCATGACGGATCCGGTGTGGTTGTTCTACCTGTTCTGGCTTCCCAAGTTTCTCGACGAGAACTGGAATGTGCAGCTGGCCGGTCTCGCATTGCCGCTGATCGTGATCTACGTGGCGGCCGATGTCGGGTCGGTGGGGGGTGGCTGGCTCTCGAGTACGCTGATCAAGCATGGATGTAGCGTCAACGGCGGCAGGAAGGCGGCGATGCTGCTCTCGGCGCTGCTGGTCGTTCCGACCATTCTTGCTCCAGGTGTCACGAGCATGTGGGCAGCCGTCGTGCTCGTGAGTGTCGCAGCATCCGCACATCAGGGATGGTCCGCCAATCTCTTCACGACCGTGAGTGACATGTTCCCGCGACGCGCGGTCGCCTCGGTGATCGGGATCGGCGGGTGCGCCGGTATGATCGCAGCCTTCCTGTTCCAGCGCGCGACCGGCGCCATCCTGGAAGCCACCCAGGGGAACTACGCCCCGATCTTCGTCGTGCTGGGGCTCGCGTACGTCGCGGCGCTGCTGCTCATCCACGTGCTGGTTCCGCGTCTGGAGCCGATTGCAGTGGATCTCCCGACATCCGCGTGATGGGTGCGGTGCAGATGATCCTGTATCACGAAGATCTCGTGCCACTGCCGCGAGGCGGTATCGGACACCGTCAACTCGATCCTCACCGCACGAGTTTCGTGTCCGGTTGAAATACCACCCAGGCGAACCAGAAGTGATTGCCATGTGGCACTGCCCGCAGTCGCGTACCCCGGAGCTCTCCTGCGACGGCTCGCCCAAGGAGGTCCCACTCGGAGCCTGTCTCCTTGTCGCGATAGCGACCGGGTGCGACGGCCTCGAAAATGAGCTCACGGTCACCGACGCGACGTAGCACGACGTTGGTGGATCCGACGTCCCGACCGTCGGCGATCTGACCGTCGTCGAGTGCGCTGGCCGTACCCGGCGCCCAGAAGATCGCGAGGGGCTGGTCGGCGACCCGATCGTTGACGACCCCCACGTCGGCGAGGTGCTCGAACGAATACGCGGCGGCACGACCGTCGACCAGGACGGATACGACGCGCTCCATCGCTGGCAGACGCGCGTCCGTCTGCCGGCGGAAGAACGAAGGCCATGGGCTGCCGCCGCGGTCATCGTAGCGTACGTAGGGGTTCCGGCCGTAGTCCCGCCGATAGCCGGTATCGCGCGAGAGGACCGGAGCCTCGGGATAGGTGCGCTTGAACTGTTTCCAGCTGATCAGCGGTGCCGGAATGAAGTCGAGCCGGCGACCGGCCAGTTCGCCGACGATCGCCTCTCCCGTGGCCTGCTGCCACCAGGACTCCGTCTGTCGGTCGTACATCACCAGGTCCGAGTGCCGCAGACGGCCGGTGGTACCAAAGTCGAGCACGCGACCGTCGAGCCGGCGATCGAACGCCAGCGCCGTGTTGCAGAGCGGGCAGTATGTCACCGCAACCGGTGTACCGTTCACCGTGTCATTGACGATCTCGTGCCAGATGAGGATTTGCAGTGGGTAGGCTCGGACCGCTCCGGCGATCGTGAGCAACACCACGGGCTCGCGATCCTCGAGGAAGCGATCGGCCTCGCTGACCGATACGAAGCGGGGGTCGTCGATGGCGGGGATGCCGTCCTTGGGTGGACCGCCGGAGACGATTTCATCGAGAGGCACGGTGTGCCGGGAGAAGTCGGTGCTCCACTCCTCGTCGGCTTGCCCGTCGAGTGAGATCGGCACGCTCGCGAGCGCGATCGCCGAAGCGAGCGTTGGCGGTATCCGCATGATGCGCCTCCGTGACTCTGGTATCCAGAGAACGGACAGCTCGGGTGAGGGGTTCCCCGACCGAGCGCCCACCAAGCTGGCACGGGTCCTCTCGATCCGGACACGCCCTCGTCAGTGGTCCTGTTCGATCGAGATCGGGATCTCGACGAGGGTCGTTCCCCACTGGAATGCCAACGTCGCCTCCGGCCCGTCGACTCGGGGAAAATGAAACGAGAGCGTCTCCGTGTATTGTCCGGTGTCCGGCGGCCTCGTGAAGCGGAGGACTTCCCTGCCTTCTGGGTAGGGGGTGTGATAGACCTGCCAGGCCTCGTGCAGGATGATGGTCCACGCGTCGGGGTCCGGGATCATCCAGATCGAGTACGTCCCGGCAGGAAGGGCGTGTCCTGCGACGAGCACGTCGCCACTGACACGTATGGTCGTCGCCGAGTCGGCCCCCGGTGTCTACGGCTCGCCCCATTGCACGAGGGCACCGAACAGGTCCCGCCCCCGTGCCACCGGCCGGCGGTAGCGGATCTGGATCTCGGTATCGCCGAGCTGTTGGATGACGCTACCGTATTGGCTCCATGGGATCACCTGCGCGGACAGTGGAGTGGCTGGCCCGGCGAGCAGTCCCAGGACAAGGGCAGCGGAGAGGTTTCTGAGCATGACGTACCCCCGACGTCCGGTTCAGGATGGTCAACGCATGCGCGTCGAGCCAGGTTCCGGAGAGGTACCGGAGAGTGCTCGGTACGCCGTCGGTGAGATGCCTCGTGCCGGGATCAGAAGCGCGCGAGGATCTCCGTGAGCTGCCGTGAGCGCTCGGTCATGGCCGCCTTCTGTTGGACGAGCTTCTGCACCACCCCGTTCGTGTCGGTGCTGCCGCGGACCGCGGTGAAATCCTCGAGCCGCTCCTCCTCGGTCATGCCGAGCCCATAGCCAATGCGCGCCGAGGCGCCGAACTCGATCCTGGCATCATCGAGGATGGATGCGTGCAGTGCACCGGCGGCTTCGTCATAGGCTGCGTGCAGCGCCCGCGCCTGCTCGGGTGACATGGCATGAGGCGCATGGCCGTAATCCTGGGTAAACGCAGCGCAGACATATGCCCACTCATCCTGCGCGTACGCCTCGGCAATGGCGGCGAATCGCTCGTCCAGTTCATGGGGGGAACGCACGGAGCCCGCGACGATGTCCGCCTCGAGCGAGCGGAGTCGCTCCGCCGGCATCAGGAGTCCTCCCACGTCGGTCCAGGCGAGAGGATCGGCGAGCGCGACGGCCGGTTGCAGCTTGCGCTGCACCTCGCCCCACGGGCCGGCCGCCGCCGCAGCAATGCGATCGAGGACGTGACCGTTCAGGTAGCGCGTCACGCCCTGCGCATAGAGCCTCGCGCACTTCCTGAGCAGCAGCCGCTTGATGGTGACGCCGCCGAGCCGTACGACGGACTTCTCCTTCGGCGTCGTTTCCTGGAGCTGCTGCAGGGCCGCGCGGCCGGCGCGCATCCTCTCGACCGTGAACGGCGTGAAGACGTCGAACGAGATCAGATCCCGCCGCGCGGGCGCCTTCCGCCTGTCGCGCGCGGGCCACTTCTCTCCGTCGCGGACCGTGCCGATCGAGGAGAGATTCAGGCCGGGGATGATCTCGGAGCGGCCGTCCACCTCATGGATGTACGCAAACGGCAGGTTGGGCGTGTCGAAGTTCGTGTAGTGCTTGCCGATGATGACGCTGAACGGACCGACGTGCGTCTCGTGCAAGACGTAGGAGAACGATCCCGTCTTGCTGCCACGCTCGAACACGCCCTGATGGACGGGCCCGAGCTTGTACATGTGATTGCTCTGGTTCGTGCCGGACCCGGCGTTGTAGAAGGAGAGGACGGATGCAATGAGCAGCGTGGACTTGTGGTGCGTGACCGTGTACGGACCGGCGAAGACGGAGACCGCCTCACCGTGAAACCCCTCGCAGTTGGCGAAGAACAGGGAGCTCTCCGCCGAGAACTGCTTACCGAGCCTGCACGCCTGTCCCACGAACACCTTGTCCAAGAGGACGCCGCCCGTCACGCTCGCGCCCTCCGCGACGACGAAGTGGCTTGCCTGCACCGCCTCGCCCACCACGGTGGGGTGCTCCACGCAGCTCAGGACGGTCCCGTCGTCCAGCAGTGTCGCTCCCCGAATCACGGCATGGGGGCCGATCACGACGTTCCTGATCGTGCCGCAGTGGAGCACATGGGCGTTGGCACCCACGACGCCACGATCCCGGCGGCTCGTCTCGACCTCGACGCTCACCAGGGCCTCGAGAGCCCTCCGTAGCTCGCCGGAGTGCAGGCGGAACGCCTGGAGGTACGCCGTCTGCGCGGAGAGCTCGGGCAGCAGCCGCACCACTCGGCCCCCCGCCTCGTTCACGGTCTCGATCTCGGTTCCGACCCCGAACGTGGCGCCGGCGTCGGCCGTCAGCGCGGCGACGTCCTGGATCACCGCACCGTCGCCGATGTCGTAGCGCGCGACCACGGAGCCGACGCGCGCGATGCGGACGTGCGCTCCGATGGAGCAGTCGGCCACCGTGGCGTCGAAGATGCCACATGGCAGCCGCACGCCGTCGACGCTGACGTCAGCCGCGTTGGCTCCTACCCTCACGTGTCCCCGGAAGTGCGCGTTGCGGAGGCGGGACAGGTCGGCCGCAGGATCGAGAGACACCTGCGACCAATCGTCAGCGGTGCAGCCCTGTGCCGTCAGGAGGTCGATCTGCTCCTGCGTCAGCTCATCCATGAGCGATGCTCCAAGACGCCCGGTTGCTGAGCCGCGGACGCGTAGATGGCGCGGTCCCGATGTCCGTGAACTGCGTGATCGTGGTTACCTCGGTCGCGTGCGTGTACTCCTCGTCGCACGCGATCATGCGCCGGCGACCAAGATCCGCGCGTCGGTGACCGCGCAGCCGTCCCCCCGATTGCGGACGATCAGGGGGTTGATGTCGAGCTCCTGGATCTGCGGACAGTCGACGACCAGCTGTGACAGCCGTTGGAGGCATTCTTCGAGGGCCTCCATGTCGCGATGCGGGCGCCCGCGCGCCCCGGTCAGGATCGGCAATCCCCTGACCTCGTGCATCATCTCGCGGACGTGCTCGAGTGGGATGGGGGCCATCCGGAACGCCACGTCACGGAAGATCTCGACGAACAGGCCACCGAGGCCGAACATCACCACGGGGCCGAAGGCCGGATCGCGTTTGACGCCGAGGATCACCTCGTCGCCTTCGCCCGCCATGCGCTGCACGTACACGCCGGTGATGCGGGCCTCCGGTTGATGCGCCGTGGCATTCGTGATGATGGTTTCGTACGCAGCGGAGGCGCCCTCGGGCGTCTCGACGGCAAGTACGACCGCGCCGACGTCGAACTTGTGGACGATGTCGTCCGACTCGACCTTCATTGCGACCGGAAAGCCCACGTCCGCCGCCATGCGCGCGGCGTCCTCCACCGAGTGCGCGACGGCGCCGCGCAGCACCGGCAGTCGGTACGCGTCCAGCACCTTGATGGCGTCGGACGGGGTCAGGTAGGTGCGCCCGGCGGCGATGGCGACCTCGAGCGCACTGCGCGCGGCTGCGACGTCCACGTCGTCGAAGTGACGGGCCGGAGTGAGCCGCCGCCCGCTCTCCGACCGGAAGTCGTGTGCCCGCGCAAACGCGCGGCACATGGACTCGGGCAGCACGTAGTGTGGGATGTTGCGGCGCTGCAGAATGGTGATCCCCGAGGCGACGTCGGTCTCACCCATGAACGAAGCGTATGTCGGTTTGTCATACACCGACGCGACATCGCACACCTCCTCCGCGATCACGTCGATGTCGGTCATCGACTGCGGTGTGAGGATGACGAGCGCGCCGTCCACGTTTTCGTCCTCGAGCGCGCTTCCGAGCGCGACGCGGTAGCGGTCGGCCCGTGCGTCGCCGATCACGTCCACGGGGTTATTGAGGTTGGCCGTCGCGGGCAGCGACTGCTTGAACGTGTCGCGCGTCTGCTCGGAGAAGGTTGCGAGCTCCAGCTTCTCGTGGATGGCGGCGTCGGTCGTCAGCACGCCCGGGCCACCGGCGTTCGTGATGATCGCAACGCGACGTCCCCGCGGAAGCGGCTGGTAGGCCATCGCGATGGCGTTGTTGAACATCTCCTCGATCGTGTGGCACCGGATGACACCCGCCTGCTTGAGTGCTGCGTCCACGATCTCGTCGCTTGCCGCAAGCGATCCCGTATGTGAGGCGGCGGCCGATGCCCCCTGCTCCGTCCGTCCAGACTTCAGCACGAGCACCGGCTTGCCTGCCTCGTGGATCACCGTGCGGGCCGCGTCGACGAACGCTGCCCCGTCGATCATCTCCTCGAGGTACATGAGAATGACCTTAGTGGCGGGATCGTCTTTGAGCGCCAGCATCAGATCGATGTCGCTGACGTCAGCCTTGTTGCCGAAGGAGACGAACTTGGAAAAGCCGATGTGCTTCGCGTGCGCGTAGTCAAGCACCGCGGTGCACAGCGCACCGCTCTGGGACAGGAACCCGATCGATCCCGCCGCCGGCATGCGGCGCGCAAACGACGCGTTCAGGTGCACGCTCGCGTCGGTGTTGATCATCCCGAGGCAGTTCGGCCCGATCATGGATATCCCGTGCTTCCGAGCGATCCCCTTGATCTCCTCTTCGCGCGCCGAGCCGGCGGCGCCGACCTCTCGGAATCCCGCGCTGATGACGATCGCGCCCTTCACACCCCGCTCGCCGCACTGTTCCAGCGCCAGCTTGACGACGTTGGCGGGGAAGACGATCACCGCCAGGTCGATAGGATCGGGGATATCGAGGACGTACTTGTACGCTTTGACCCCGGCAATGGATCGCGCGCCGGGGCTGACCGGATAGATCGTCCCCTGGAAATCGTCTTTCAGGATGTTCCGGAAGATGTCGTAGGGAACGGTACCGGGAACGCGCGTGACTCCAACGACGGCAACGGACTTCGGCGAGAAGATCGGCTCGAGTCGGTTTCGGCTCGGAGCGGTGGGATCGACCATGATGACTCCGGAAGGTGGGTCCGGTGGAGCGCTACTTCATGTACTGCGCAATGAAATCGACGGCTCCCTCGACCGTCTGGACCTCGCGGGCCTTGTCCTCGTCCATCTCGATGTCGAACTCCTCCTCGAAGCCGGCGATCAACTCGACGCTCGAGAAGGAATCGGCTCCCAAGTCGAAGACGAGGTTCGACTCGGGCAGTACCTCGCCGGGATCGACGTTCAACACGTTCGCCACGACGCTCGTAACACGGTGCTGGATCTCGCTGCGCTCCATCGCTGTCTCCTGTGCCGAGAAATGACGGACTGGCAGTCGAATTCTGGAGGTCCGGCGCCCCAGTGGCAAGCACGGTGCTTGCTGCCGCCGGCGGCCGCGACCTGTCACCCCTGTCCTGACCGCTCGGAGTGCGCACACGAAGCCCCGCAACGGCTAGTTCGGTGCGGGGCTTGTCGATGCGGCCGGAGGGAGTCGAACCCACACGGGGAAACCCCACCAGCTCCTAAGGCTGGCGCGTCTACCAGTTCCGCCACGGCCGCGAACCGCCCGTAAAGTAGCGTCCAACCTGTTGTCGGCCTAGCTCTTCCGACCGGAAGCAGGGGCTATTGGTGGGTCGCAGACAGGCCCGCTTCAACACTGCTGATGTAGGATCTTCCAGTACGTCAGACGGATTCGTAACGGATTTTCCGGTATCGACGCGGGTCCAGATGCGGGTCACGCGATTCTTGCGAGATCTGCAGACCCCGAGCTAGGTAGGGTCACCGGCAACGCAAGTGCTCCGCTACTGGCTGCCGAGCTGGTGGGCATCACACCTCGCTCGCCCAACGGGTCCCATCTTGACAGCACGGAGCGGAAGGACCCGCCTCCGGGGCGACTCAAGGCAGGTGCGGGTCTGAACCCTGGACATCTGTAGGGTTTGTTCTAGCCCACTGCGTCCGCGTACCGTATCGTTGGCACATCGCCATTCTGGGCAGTGAAGTCATGTCAGACGTTCTGGGCCGCCTCAGGAAGGCCCTTGCCGACCGCTACACGATCGAGCGGGAGATCGGCAGCGGCGGCATGGCAACGGTCTACCTCGCCGAGGACCTGAAGCATCACGGCCGAGAGACCTCCACACCCTAGGGCCAAGGAGATGTCAGATGCGTGATCGGCGAGAAGCACGCCTTGTCGGCGGCGTTCTGTGGGCACCCCTCCTCGCAAGCGTGTGCCTTGGCGGCACCGTGCTGAGCCATTGGGCGACTGAGGAAAGAGGAGCCCAGGAGACGCCCCAGGAGATCCTGCCTCCTGTGGCCAAGATTGCCCCCACGCGCCTCGAGGCTTACGGGCACGTACGGATCGACAATTACTTCTGGCTACAGGATCGCGAGAACCCCGAGGTGATCGCCTACCTGGAAGCGGAGAACGCGCACACCGAGGCCATGATGGCCCGTACGGAGGCGCTCCAGGAGACACTCTTCCAGGAGATATCCGGACGCGTGAGGGAGACCGATCTCTCCGTGCCGTGGCGCCAGGGTGACTACTTCCACTACTACCGCCATGAGGAGGGAAAGGAGTATCCGATATATGCCCGGAAGAGAGGCAGTCTGGAGGCCGACGAAGAGATCCTCATCGACGTTAATGAGATCGCCGAGGGCCACGCGTACACCGCTGTGCGCTTCCCGACCCTCAGTCCGAACCAGGAGATCATGGCCTTTGCTGTCGATACAGTCGGGCGTCACTACTCCACGATACGATTCAAGGACCTCGGGACCGGTGAATTCCTCGATGACGTCATTGACTCTGTAACGGCCAACATGGCCTGGGCCAACGACGGCCGCACCCTGTTCTACGCGAAGCAGACCCGCCCCCCGGTCAACCCGCGCCCGTATCAGATCTACCGTCACGTTCTCGGCACCGATCCCATAGAGGATGAGCTGGTTCACGAGGAGGAGAGGTCCCGCTGCCTCGTTTGGCCAAGGAACGGCTACCTCGTGATCGAGACTTGGGGACCATGGGGCAACGAGTGGCGATACTTGGACGCCGATCAACCTGACGGGGCATTCAACCTCTTCCTGCCGCGCCAGCCGGGGCACGATTACAGCTTCGTTCCTGTAGGCGACTACTTCTACATACGGACGAACCACGGCGGGGCTCAGAACTTCAAGCTGATGCGCACCCCTGTCAGCGAGACGGGCGTGGAGCACTGGGAGGAAGTGATCCCCCACCGAGAAGACGTGCTGCTCGAGGGTTTCGAAGTGTTCCGGGATCATCTAGTGGTGGTGGAGAGGAGAGAGGGAGTGGTTCACGTGTGGATTCGGCCATGGTCCGGGGAAGGCGAGTACTACCTCGATTTCGGAGAGCCGGTATATCACGCCAACATTTTGAGGAGTGATCCCGAGTCCAACATTCTCCGCTATCAATACTCATCCTTCACGACTCCGACTTCTGTGTACGACTACAACATGGATACGCGGGAGCAGGAGTTGGTGAAGCGGGAGGAAGTCCTGGGCGACTTCGATCCGGCCGAGTACGTGTCCGAGCGGCTCCATGCGCCAGCGCGGGACGGTGTCTCGGTCCCGGTCTCCATCGTATACCGCAAGGGCACCAGGAGGGACGGCGCGAGCCATCTACTGCTGTACGGCTACGGTGGCGCGACTGTGGATGCGGCGTTCGACCCGCCAGTCCTGAGCCTCCTCGATCGCGGTTTCATCTACGCCATCGCCCACGTCCGCGGTGGTGAGGAGATGGGCAGTCAGTGGGCCGAGGATGGTCAGGGGCTCAAGAAGCGCAACACGTTCACCGACTTCATCGCCGTGGCTGAGTTCCTAATCAGTGAAGGTTACGCGAGCCCAGACAGACTCTTCGCCCACGGCATTAGCTCTGGTGGACTCCTGATGGGCGCCGTCGCCAACATGCGGCCCGACCTGTTCAAGGGAATCGTGGCGCAGGTGCCGAATGTGGATGTGCTTGCGTCGTTCATGAGCAATACCGCGGTGTCCGGGTCGGGCGACCCGCAGCAGGAGGCGTACTACCGGTACGTGCTCTCGTATTCGCCCTACGAGAACGTCCGGAGACAGGACTATCCCAACATGTTGGTGACCGCGGCCCTCCACGACACGCAGGTGCAGTACTGGGCGCCGACCAAATGGGTGGCGAAGCTGCGCGCGCTGAAAACCGACGACAACGTTCTCCTGCTGCAGATGAACATGGAAGGGGAACACGGAGGCTCTTCGGGCCGCTACCAGGGCTGGCGAGAGATTGCATTCCGGTACGCATTCATTCTCGATCTTGCGGGCATCGCCGAGTAGGCGTCGTGGTCAGTTCGAGGTGATACGCCCGGCCGCTATCCGACTGACCAGGGATTCGACGAATGGTTTGGCATTCCCAATTCGTCAGATGAGAGTTACTGGCCGGACAACGATCTCTTTCGGCCGGGCGTGCATCCGTTGGTCAAGTACGAGTATGTCGTGGAGGCCGAGCGCGGTCAGACTCCGAGAGAACTTGAGGTATACGACAGCGCCAAGCGTCTAACGAGCGATCGTGAAATCACCGACCGCACCATCGATTTCATGCGTCGGAAGGCACCCGAAGACGGGCCATTCTTCGCCTTCGTTCCCTACACCCAGACCCACCTGCCAGTCGAGCCCCACCCTGACAACAAGGGGAAGACTGGCAACGGCCATTGGGCCGACGTGCTGGCCCAGACCGACGCATACGTCGGCGAGCTTCTTGACGCGGTCGACGAATTGGGCATCAAGGACAACACCATCTTCATCTTCACGGCAGACAACGGACCTGAGGGCGTGATTCCGCATCAGGGATTCTCCGGTCCCTGGCGCGGCAGTTATTTCACCGGGTTAGAAGGGTCACTGCGGGTGCCATTCATCATACGCTGGCCTGGCCATGTACCGGAGGGAGCCGTCAACAACGAGATTGTGCATGAAATGGACCTCTTCACGACGTTCGCTCGGATAGTCGATGGCGAAGTGCCCGATGATCGTGTTATCGACGGCATTGACCAAACTGACTTCTTGACGGGCATGACCGAGCAATCCAATCGGGAGTAAGTGGTTGTCTATGTCGGCAAGGAGCTCTACGGGGTGAAGTGGCGTGAATGGAAGATGATGGTGAAGGAAATCAGCACGATTGCCGGCGACCCGGTCCGGAGTTACGGAGTGCCGCTGTTCTACAATCTGTTGCTGGACCCGAAGGAGGAATACCCGGTTCTCAATGCGCCGCCGAACTTCTGGGTCCGTTATCCAGCCGGCCAGGTGCTCGTCGAGCATGCACAATCTCTTCAACTGGAGCCACCGATCAAGCCGGGCACGCCGGATCCGTACGTCCCGGGCCGAAGAGACTGACGGGAGAGCCGGGGGACGGCCTCTGTCGTAGACGGTGATTGTCCCGGTCTAACGCGGGTCCAGATGCAGGTCCACCGAACATCGGCCGATTATTGAAAGGCTTGTCCTGACGGGGCTTGGAGGGGGTTGGCAGACTCGCGTTACCAGCTCCTAAGGCTGGCGCGTCTACCAGTTCCGCCACGGCCGCGAACCGACCGTAAGGTAGTGTCGAGCGTGTTGGGGGAGTAGGCTTTCCCCGCAAGGACGGGGTCCGCTCGCTGGCCGGAGCCAGGTCAACTCCCGCCTCACCATGTAGCTGCTTCTCTCATGTCTGGCCGGCCCGTAGGGGATCGTCGCGTTACGGGTTTAGGTGCGGGTCCGGGCAGCCGGAATGCCCCCGGGTCCCTTCTGGGAGGGTAGACGAGCCCCAACGGTGGCTCGCGTCAGTGCTCGCCCTGTTGCATCTTCTCTCCCATATGTCCGACCAACTCGATCGCCTCAAAGCAGCCCTCGCCGACCGGTATGCCATCGATCGAGAGATCGGTAGCGGCGGGATGGCGACGGTCTATCTCGCGGTAGATCTCAAGCATGAACGTCAGGTGGCGCTCAAGGTGCTGCGCCCGGAACTGGCCGCTGTGCTCGGGGCCGAGCGGTTCGTGCAGGAGATCAAGACGACCGCTAATCTCCAGCACCCGCACATCCTGCCGCTCTATGACTCTGGGGAAGCCGCTGGGTTCCTCTACTACGTGATGCCGTATGTCGACGGTGAGTCCCTCCGCGACACCCTGGCGCGTGAGGGCCAACTCGACCTCGCGGCGGCGACGCGAATCGCGATCGAAGTCGCGGAGGCGCTCGACTTCGCACACCGCCGCGGAGTGATTCATCGAGACATCAAACCGGAGAACATCTTGCTGCAGGACGGCAAGGTGCTCGTGGCGGATTTCGGCATCGCGCTCGCCGTCAGCGAGGCGGGCAGCGGCCGTCTTACCGAAACGGGCCTTTCGCTGGGCAGCCCGCGCTACATGAGTCCGGAACAGGCTGCGGGAGAACGCGATCTCGATTCACGGTCGGACATCTATGCTCTCGGTGCCGTGCTGTACGAAATGCTCACCGGCGCGACCCCGTTCAGCGCGGCGTCGCTTCCGGAGCTCATCGCTCGCATCGTGACCGAGACCCCGGCGCGCATCGGCGAAAGACGACCGGATGTTCCACCGGCCACGGCGGCCGTCGTCGACCGCGCGCTCGCTCCGAACCGCGATGCGCGCTTCGCCACGGCAGCGGAGTTTGCGGCGGCCCTGGCGCCGCCGGCAGGCCCGTCGACCCCTCGTCTGCCGGCCCGTACACGCCGCGTCTTCATCGGGGCAGCAGCCGTTGTCGCCGTGGCGGGAGCACTCGTGGGTGTTCGCTGGTTCCGCGATACCGCTGACCGCCGCTGGGTCCAGGAAGTGGCGATTCCGGGCATCGAGCAACTAGTGGAGGCAGGCCGGTTCGCAGGCGCGTACGGCCTCGCGCGTGAGGCGCTCCTCAGGCGACCGGATGACCCGACGCTCACCGAGTACCTCTCGATCACCACGTTGCCGGTCGACATCGCATCGGCCCCCCCCGGAGCGACCGTTCAGTTCCGTGGGTACCGGCATGGCGACTCCGTGTGGTTTGATGCCGGTGTGACCCCGCTCGAGCAGTTTCCGCTGCCGGCCGGCCAACTGCGCGTCCGGTTCGCCCGCTCGGGGTATCATCCGCTGGAAGTCAGCATGATCTCCGAGTTCGGATCGGTCACGGCACGCCTGGTTCCGGAGGAGGAATCCGGCGACATGCTCTGGGTTCCTGCCGGCACCGACGCCTCGTCCGCCATGCCGATGGCGCTGGACTCGTTTCGTCTCGATCGGTTCGAGGTCACCAATCGCGCGTTCCAGGACTTCGTCGCCGCCGGGGGCTACGAGGACTCGACGCACTGGGTAGAACCGTTCGTGCGCAACGGCCGGCCCGTCTCCTGGGACGACGCCATGGAGACCTTCGTCGACCGCACGGGGCGCCAGGGTCCGGCCACGTGGGAGCTCAGTCAGCACTCCGCCGGCCGCGCTGACCATCCCGTGGGCGGCGTGAGCTGGTACGAAGCGGCCGCGTTCTGTCGTGCCAATGGCAAGGCCCTGCCGACGTACTACCACTGGCGGCACGCCGCCGGCTTCACCGAGGTCGTGTGGGATCATATCCTCACCGTCAGCAATTTCAGTGGCGACAGCACCATCGCCGTCGGCAGCCTCGGGGGCATCGGTCCGTCCGGCACGCACGACATGGCGGGCAACGTCCGTGAATGGGTTCACAATGCGACTGGTGAGTCTCGGCACATCCTAGGCGGCGCGTGGACCGATCCAGAGTACCTCTACGCCGACGGCGATGCCGCGGACCCGTGGTCCCGCGATCCCAGAAACGGGTTCCGGTGCGCTGCATACGAGTCGGCGCCGGCGACCGCGTTGCTCGACCCGATCGAACAGCCGTTCTTCGATTTCAACCGCGTGCAGCCGGTAGACGACGCGACGTTCGCCATCTTCCGCCGGTTCTACGAATACGTTCCGACGGACCTCGCTGCTCGCGTCGAGGCCACCGACACCGCGCGGCACTGGATTCGCCAACGGGTCAGCTACACCGCGGCGTACGGCGGCGAGCGGATCGCCGCCTACGTCTTTCTTCCACGGAACGCCGAGCCTCCCTTTCAGACTGTCGTCTATTTCCCGGGTAGTTCCGCGTTCAGCCCGCGCGCCTCCGAGAATCCCTCTGAGTTGGCGCTGATCTCCTACGTGCCACGGAGCGGCCGAGTACTGGTCTACCCCATGTACAAGGGCTCCTACGAGCGCCCTGTCGAGTCCCGCGCACGCGGCATCGCACGTCGCCAGTGGACGGTGTGGGTCACGCAGGACCTGCATCGCACGGTGGACTACGTGACTGAGCGATCCGACCTACGCAGTGACGCCTTGGGCTTCCTGGGCCTGAGCCTCGGTGCGGAAATCGCGGTTCCGGTGGCGTTGGAGAAGCGGTTCCGGGCCTTGGTGTTGGTGGGTGGGGCGTTCGATCCGGTATGGCGCGACGTCGTGATGCCCGAGAACGCACCATGGAACTTCGCCTCCCGCATCACGACGCCCACCATGCTGATCAACGGACGGCGCGACTTCATGCACCCGTACGAGACCGGCCAGGTGCCGTACTTCGATGCGTTCGACGTCCCCGACCGTGACAAGGAATTCGTGGTGCTGGAAGCCGGGCATATCCCGCCGTGGAACGAGGTCATCCGCCACACGCTCCGATGGTACGATCGCTATCTCGGTGAGGTGCAGTGAGCGATTCGCGTTACCAGCTCCTAGGGCTGGCGCGTCTCCGGCGGGCGCAGAGGTTGTGCACCGGTACCAAAGGCCGTATATACATCTGCGTTATAGTGATCGTCAACCGTCTTCAACATCCCGCAGGTGCGAGGATGCCTCGACCGCTTGCCATGCCGGCCGTCGCCGGCTTCCTGCTCGCGCTCGCCGCCGCGTGCGTTACGCCGGAGAACGACGGTCCCCCCACCCTCACCGGCCCGTACCTCGGCCAGACGCCGCCCGGCGCGGAGCCGCAAGTGTTCGCTCCGGGTGTCGTCTCGACCGGCATGTACACGCGCGACATCGCGATGACCCAGGACGGCGCCGAGATGTACTGGTGCGTGATGGAGTCCGGCTACTCGGTCATCATGGGGAGCCAGCTGGTGGATGGTCGGTGGACGCAGCCTGAGGTAGTGCCCTTCTCCGCCGACGCCGTCCACCAGGAGGTCGAGCCGCACATCACCCCCGACGGGCAGCGGATGCTGTTCCTCTCCGACCGGCGCCCCGACGGCGTGCCGCTCGAGCCCGAGGAGCGCGGCCGTTGGGCGTATGAGAACATTTGGGCGGTAAACCGCGTGGGCGACGGCTGGGGCGAGCCCTATTTGCTCGACGCACCGATCAATAACGACAGCACCGGCTCGTTCTTCCCGTCGATGACGCGGGACGGCACGCTCTACTTCAGCAGGTCGGTGCCGGGCACGGCAGGGAGCCACATCTACCGCTCCCGCCTCGTAGACGGTGAGTACACCGAGCCCGAGCGCCTCCCGTCGCCCGTGAACGACTGGGGCATGCAGTTCAACGCGTTCATCGATCCGGACGAGCGCTTCCTCATCATGCCGAGCCACGGGCCGGAAGGCGGGGATGGCCGGCCGGACTACTACGTCACGTTCCGCAGCGAAGAGGATACGTGGAGCGAACCGGTACGTCTTCCGGACGTCATCGACACGGGCAGGAGCGGCAACCTGTCTGCGTACATCTCCCCCGACGGCCGCTACTTCTTCTACCTCTCCACGCGCCGCACGCCATGGAAAGACCGGCCCGACTCGCTCAGTGCCGAGACGCTGAACGAGATCTACGACGCTCCCGGCCGCGGCAACGCGGACATTTGGTGGGTGGACGCGGGTTTCCTCGACGAGCTAAGGGCGGTAGGTCAGTAAGGCGGTGTAAAGGAGGTGGCGGCGGTATGACCCGCGAGGGCGGCAGGGGCGTTCCCGATCCCTGCCGCCGTCCCGTCAGACCGCCGTACGACCCTAGTTCTCGAACAGCACCTCCCGGTTCGCCGCCTCGATCGCGAGCCCGAACGCGAGCCGCGCCGCGTCCCGTACTTTCGTGTAGTTGATCGTCTCGGGATCGTCGGACGGCTCGTGGTAGTCCGGCCCCATGAACCCGCGTGTGATCAGGATGGCGGGGATCTGCTTCCGCATGAACGCCAGTTGATCGCTCCGCTGCACGTGATTCTGGGGATCGGGACCCTCGTTGAGCCGCCAGTCGAGGTTGGCGCCCACCGTCTCGTTCACGTCGCGGATGAGCTGGAGCAGCTCGGGCCGCCTGAGTTCCGATCCCATCGCCAGCAGCACGTCGGGGAACGCGGGCGAGTTCCGGCCCACCATGTCCAGGTTGATGTTCAGCACGATCTGCTCGATCGGCACGGGCGGGTTGTCGGCGAAGTGAAAGGCGCCGAGCAAACCGTCCTCCTCGCTGGTGAGCAGCACGAACATGATCGAGCGCTTGCCGGGTGCGAGCCCCGCCGCCTCCGCCGCCTCGATGACGGCCGCCGACCCGCTCGCGTTGTCGTCCGCACCGTTGAACACCTGGTCGTTTCCCACGCCAACGTGATCGAGGTGCGCCGTGACCACGATGTACTCGTTCGTGAGGACGGGGTCGGTGCCAGGCACCACGCCGACGACGTTCGGTGATTCGAACGCAGGTTCCGCCTCGTGCGTCATCTCGATCGACACGTGAACCCCCCTCAGCGGGCCGGGCGTGTACTCGCCGGTGCGCGTGACCGGATCGAACCCGGTCCCCGCCAGCATCTCGTATCCCACGCCCGCCCTCGGCACGACGGCCCAGGCCAGCGCCATGGGGTCGGCCTCGGGCCGGCTCGCCCCCGCGAGACGAATCGAGGGGCGGGTGGACATCGGGGCCATGCGCTCCCAGAGCGGCATGAACCCGGAGTCGGGCAGGACGATGACCGCGGCTCCCTGGCGGTTCGCCACCGGCCCGACCACCGACTGCCCGCTGCTCCGAAGGCTCGAGTAGTGCTGATGCCGTTCCTCCGGCAGCACCGGCTCCCCGTCGCGCATCGGCGTGCCGGCCACCATGACGGCGATCTTCCCGGCGAGATCGACGTTCTCGTAGTCGTTCCAGCCGAGGTCGGGCTCTTCGATCCCGTACCCCACGAACACCGGCGTACCGGAGATCGACGCGTCTCTCGTCCCGAAGACCTGCTGGGCAAAGAGATCCTCGCCGATCCGGTACACCGTCTCCGTTCCGTCGACCGTTATGCGCAGCACACTCGACGGGCTCAGCGCCGCGCTTTCAAACGGCACCTGCTGGAAGAAGCTGGGCGCACCGCTCGCGTCGGTGAACATCGGCTGGAGTCCGGCGGATACGAAATGCTCCGCACCGTACCGGGCGGCGATGCGGTACCCCTCCTCGTGGGAGTCCCGCCCTTGCAGGGAATCGGACGCGAGGAAGAAGATGTGCTCGCGCAGCTCGGCTTCGGTGATGCTGGCCAGCGGGTCACCTTGGGCGAGGACGGGAGCCGGAAGCGAAAGAACGAGCGTGGTGATCGCAACGGCAACGCGACGGCGCATGGCGGGGTCTCCGAGGGCTGGCGATGGTCGTGTGCGAGTCGGCGTCACTACGGTACGTGGCCTGCACGGTTTCGGTCGTGGCGGATTCCCCACAAGACTTCCGGCTGCTCAGGCTCCCCCAGCACCGCCGGGGGCCGTCGTCCCGTCAGGTCCCGGCCCGCCCGTCCGCCTCACGATCCACCCGCTCACCAGTTCCATGAATCCCGCCACGAACTCCTTCGGGAGCGAAGCGTACTCGTCGGGGCTTCCGGTGGTCGCCGCCTGGAACAGATGGTTGGCTCCCGAGATCACCTCGATCGTGACATCGTCCGTCGGCGCTGCATCGAGCGCAGCCCGCATCGGCTCAAGGTTCACCGAGGGCGGTACCTGGAGATCCTTCTCGGCGAAGACACCGAGTACCGGTACCGCGACGCGGCGCAGGTCGCGCTTCGGATCGTAGTCGAGGAAGTAACGGAACCACGGGGTCCTGACGGCGACGAGCTGCTGCTGGCTCCGCGTCGCCACGAACGAGTCGAGGTCGGTGATGGCTGCGCGCTGTTCCTCGGGAAGGTCGTCGATGCCGGCGCGAATCTGCCGCTCGATCTCGGCTTGGAGCGCATCCCAGCCCGTGTCGGCCCGCACGGCGGCGAAAACCATCTCCTGAAGGCGTCGCTGGGTGGCGACGTCCTCCTCGCTCGCTCCCCCGGCCCGCGCGATGAGCTCTCCCTGAGCAAGCAGAATCTCACTTCCTGTGACGGCCGTGCCGGCGAGCAGCACGAGGAACGCGACGTCTGGGGACTTCACGGAGGCGATCGGTGCCACGATCGCCCCCTCGCTGTGGCCGACCAGACCAACCCTATCGGACCGGATGTCAGGACGGTCCCGCAACAATGCCACGCCGGCAATGGCATCCGCAGCGAAGTCCTCGGACGTCGAGAGCTGCACGTTGCCCGTCGATCCGCCCACGCCGCGATCGTCATAGCGCAGCACGGCGATCCCAGCGCGGGCGAGATGATCCGCGATCAGCCGGAACGGCCGCATGCCGAAGACTTGCTCATCCCTATCCTGCGGGCCGGAGCCGGTGATGAGTACCACGGCCGGGTAGGGTCCCGGGGTGCTCGGCAGGGTGAGCGTGCCGGCGAGGGTGACGTCGCCGTTGGCGAAGGTCACTTCCTCTTCACGGTAGGCGGTGACCGTGTCGCCAGTGCTCGTCGCCTCGGTCTCGCCTACGGTATCTTCGCGACCGAGGTGAAAGGTGCCTTCGACACCGGCCTGAGTGAACGTCCCCGTGATGCTGTCACCCACAAGCGTACCGTCGAACACGGCGAGACCCGGACCGCCCATCAGCTCGAAGTGCACCCGTGGCAGCTCGACGGTCACGTTGCGGAGCGGCAGACCCATCGCACCCTGCTGCGGGATGTCGATCGTCGCGGTCCACGCCTCCGCGTCCTTCACGACCTGCACCCCGATCCCCAGCTCGCTGCCGAGCACGAGGATCGCGCCCTGCCAGCGCCCCTCAACTGCCCTGTCCTGCCCGGCCAGCTCCGCCGGCCCGGCAGAGCCTGCGAGCGCGATCCACAGCCCGGCCATCAATCCCCATCCGGTTCGCATTGATCCCCTCAGGCTCACTCCGGCTCGATCGTAACGGCGTTGCCGTACGCAAGGATCTCCGACGCCGAGCCCATGATGTAGGACGTCATGAACTTGACGTCCGTGATGGCGTTCGCGCCCAACTCGGCCGCGTTCGCCATCATCCGGTCGAGCGCCTGGTCGCGCGACTCGCCCATCAGCTTGGTGTACTCCTCGATCTCGCCGCCGATCATGTTCTTGATTACGGCAAGCAGGTCGCGGCCGAGGTTCCGTGCCCGGATCGTGTTGCCTCTCACGAGTCCGAACGTCTTCACAACGCGGTAGCCCGCGATCGAGGATGCGGTAGTGATCATCATCTGACGACGTCCTTGTAAGGATCCGATCGGCGAATGAACAGCTTCTCCCGTACGACGGAAACCGCGAGGATGACGAGCCCGACGATCAGGGCGAACGACCCGGCCTTGACGAGCACCGGGAGCTGCTGGTCGTTCCACAGCTCGCGCAGACCCCCCCAGGCTCCCCACGAAAGCACAACGATCGCACCCACGGACACCAGAATCCAGGCGAGACCGCGCTCGAAGCGCTGGTACACCCCGTGCCAATACCCCTCCCACACCTCTTTCGGCGGATCACGCAGGGACATGGTCGTCGTTACCTCCTTCACACGCTGAAGTTGTTGCCACTCGGCACGGAGTGCGGCGTCCTGCCGCAGCAGCCGATCGAGATCCGCCTGCTCCTGGCGCGAAAACTCGCCGTCCAACGCCGCCATCATCAGATGACGCGCCCGATCGTCTGGATGCAAATCGAAACCACTCATGTCGCCTCCCCAAGGATGGCTGCCAGCCTCCTGCGCGCCGCGTACAGACGCGACATGACCGTGCCGATCGGGATTCCCAGCAGGTCGGCAATCTCCCGATACGTGAGACCTTCGAACTCCCGCATGACAATGACCTCGCGTTCGTGCGGGCGGAGCGTGGCGATCGCCGTCTCGAGGCGCGCTCTGAGCTCGGCCCGCTCCACCGTCCGGTCCGGTGCGGTCGCTGCCGCCTCACTGCGTGCCCGATCGGTCAGCCAGCCTGCCGCTTCCTCGAGCCGAGCGCGACGGGTCCTCTGGTTGCGGAGATGGTTGAAGCAGAGACGGCGCAGGATCTGATAGAGCCACGGGTAGAACGGGCGATCTGGATCGAGCCGCTTGCGCGCTCGAAAGGCCCGGGCGAAGGCATCCTGCGACAGGTCCATGGCATCGTCGTGCGAGCCGACGATGCCGAGAGCGGCGAAGTACGCCCGCCGCATGTACTTGAGCACCAGCTCACCGAAGGCGTCCCGATCACCTGACCGCACCCGGAGTACCAGCGGGCGATCGGCGAGCAGGTCGCTGTTCCCCAGTGGAATGTCCACAGCCGCTCCGCCTCTCCTGAAGGTCGCTCGTCAAGAGTACACGCCACCGGCCGGGGATATTCGTCCGAACCCTCCGACCCCGGGCTGGCCAGCCCACAGCCTGGGCGACAGTATACCTGTGCTCGGTCCGAGCATGGCGATTTCGCCCCCGCACCGAAAGGACGGCTTCGTGTCGCACTCGACGGCGATCTCCGGACGACCCATCCGCCGTGGTCCCTATCCCGAGCTCACCCTGCCGGCGGTCATCGTCGGCTACGGGCTCGGAATCGTCATAGCGCTCAGTATCGGGTACGCGGCGCTCATCCTCGGGTTCTCGATCGAGGGCTCGGAGCTGGCGGCGATCCTCGGCTTCGGGATCCTCAGGGGTCTGCTCGGCCGCACCAGTATCGTCGAGAACAACATCAACCAGACCATCGCCAGTGCGGTCAATGGCGCCTCGGCCGGCATGATGTTCACCGTGCCCGCCCTGTTCATCCTGGGCGAGACGCAGTTCAACGCGATCCTCATGGTCTTTGCCTGCATGGCGGGAGGCGTGCTCGGCATCGCCTTCATCATCCCGCTCCGCAAGCAGATGATCGACTTCGAGCGGCTGACATATCCGGGCGGAGTGGCGGTGGCCACGATCCTCAAGTCGCCCGGTGCCGGCGTTCGCAAGGCGATCCTGCTGCTGTCGGGCGCCGGCCTCAGCGCCGTCATCCACTTCGCGAGCCAGGCAAGCGGATTCGAGAACTGGAATGTCGGCACCCTGTTCGGGATGCCCGAGTACATGAACGGGATCTGGTATGTCTCGTTGCTGACGATCGGCGTAGGGTTCATCGCCGGGAAGGGCGGCTTCTTCTTCATCGTCGGCGGATACGTGTGTTACTGGATCCTGGCGCCGTTTCTGGCCGGGCTCGGTCTTTTGCCTTCCCCTGAGGTGCTGGCCGCGGCCGACACGGGCATCACCGACTACTTGCGGGTGGCGCTGTTCCGGCCGGTCGGGATCGGGATGCTGATCGGCGGTGCGCTCGCGGGCATCGCCCTGGCCCTTCCCCTCATCACGAGTGCCATCCGGAGTATGCAGGCGGCATCGAAGGTGAAGACGGCCGTATCTACCGACGAGATGCCGATTCGACTGCTCTACTTTGCCGTTGCGGGTGCGGCCGTCCTGCTCCTCGTCATCGCGATCTTCTCCACCAAGGAAGTCGGGTTCGTGCGCGGGGCGCTGATGGGCGTCATCGGCACTCTGTGGATCTGGGTGGCCGGGGTCATTCTGTCGGAGTGCATCGGCCGCACCAACTGGTCGCCGCTTAGCGGAATGACCCTCATCGCAGTGACGATCCTCATCGTGATCGCGAGCGGGATCGGCGACAGCGCGGCCATCGTCTCCTCGGTGATGGTGGGCGCAGCCGCGTGTGTCGCGATGGCCCAGGCCACCGACCTCATGCTCGATCTCAAGACGGGGTATCTGGTGGGTGCCACACCTCGGTGGCAGCAGACGGGTCAGTTCCTCGCGACCTGGCTTGGGCCGATCGTGATCATGGCCCTGATCTTCGTACTGCATCAGGCGTATGGCCTCGGAAGCGAGCGGCTGCCGGCGCCGCAGGGGCAGGTGCTCGCGAGCATGATCGAGGGCATCCTGGGTGGGGACGTCCCAATCCAGAAGTACGCGGCGGGGGCGGGGCTGGGGGCGCTGCTCAGCACCAGCGGTATCGGCGGGCTGGGGATCCTGGTGGGGCTTGGCTTCTACCTGCCGTTCAACATCGTGCTGACCTACAGCATCGGCACGGTGCTGCGGATCGTCTCCGACTGGAAGTTGGGCCATCGGTTCAGCGACGACGTCGGGATACCCGTCGCCGCCGGTCTCATCGTGGGCGAAGCGCTGGTCGGCGTCGGGTTCGCTCTGTACTACGTTGCCGCCGGGCTCGGGGGCTGAGGGGGAACGATGCGAGTCATCGGCTATCTGTTGGTCGTCGCCGGCTTCCTCGCCGGTGCCCTCGTGACGGTGCTCGACGAGGAGCAGGTCCGCTGGGGAGCATACGCCGCTGCCTTCGTCGTGGGCGCTGCGGGCATCGCGCTGGTGCGGCTCACCGCGCGCCGGGAGGCGCGGGCGGCCGGCAAGCTCACCAGCAACATGCAGCTCGTGGAGTCGAGCCTCGAGCGCGTCGTCGATGGGCTCTCTCGGCTCAGGAGCGAACTGTCGACGATGGATCCGTACGACGTGCGCTTCTGGCTCGACACCGCCTTCGCGGACGACCTGGCCCGGTTCGTCGACGCTCGCGAGAGCATCGCGCACGTGCACGGACTCCAGGCGTACGCGGACGTCATGAATGCGTTTGCGGCGGGAGAGCGCTACCTCAATCGTGTCTGGTCGGCATCGGCGGACGGCTACGTCGACGAGGTCACGGCCTACGTGCAGAAGGCATCCGAACAGTTCGACGGCGCCCTCGCCGAAGTGCGCGCGTTGCGCTGACCGATAAACCACTGCTGACGGGGCCGAGCCCCTCGGAAGTGCTCGGCGGGCCCGGGCTGTGATGCCGTAGTAGATTGGGGGGTCGAGCCCCCGCGCGCCGGCGAGCATCGCGAGCTCGCGGTCGTGGTACCGCCGCCGGTCCGTCGCGTATCAGGGTCCACCGAGCTGACGGCGGCCCCTTGGAGGTGTCTCCTGTCGATCACAGTCCTCCTCGACCTCATACAGGCAGACGCGGCCACCGGCCCCGCGTGGTGGCAGTGGCTCACCGGTCCCTCGGTAGGTGCCGTCGCGACCGGCCTGGCCCTCGTTGCTGTGGCCTCCGTTCTGGCGGACATCGTCACCCGGCAGATCCTGCTCACGACGATCGGTCGGCTCGTGCGGGGCACGGCCTTCCTGTGGGACGACGTGCTGCAGGAGCACCGCGTCTTCGCACGGCTCGCGCATCTGGCACCGGCCGCGGTTGTGTTCTACGGCGTCCATCTGCTGCCGAACGTTCCGCCCGCACTCGCGGCCATTATCGGCCGAGGGGCCACTGCGGCAATGGTCCTGGTGACCCTGCTGGTGGTCGGTGCATTCCTGTCGGCGGCCGGCGCCATCGTGCAGACGCTGCCGCGAATGGAGCACCGCCCGGTCAAGGGCTACGTACAGATCGCCAAGCTCGTGCTGTACATCGTCGGCGGTATCGTCGTGATCGCCACGTTGCTCGACCGATCCCCGCTCATCTTCTTGAGCGGGATCGGGGCGATGACGGCAGTGCTGCTGCTGATCTTCCGCGACACGATTTTGTCGTTCGTGGCCAGTCTGCAATTGGCGAGTTACGACCTTGTGCGCGTGGGCGACTGGATCGAGGTGCCGCAGTTCGGGGCAGATGGTGACGTGATCGACATCGCTCTGCACACCATCAAAGTGCAGAACTGGGACAAGACGATCACTACGATCCCGACGCACAAGTTGATCGAGGGGTCGTTCAAGAACTGGCGTGGGATGTCGGAATCCGGCGGCCGACGGATCAAACGGGCCATGCACATCGACATGAGCACGATCCGTTTCCTCGACGACGACGCCATCACTCGCTTCGCAGCGTTCGATCTGCTGCGCGAATACATCGCCGGGAAACGTGCCGAGCTGGTCCAGTCCCGCCGGTCGGAGGGAGCCGACGTGCCGGCGAATGCGCGACGCCTCACCAACATCGGCACCTTTCGGGCGTATGCCGCCAACTATCTGCGCCGCCATCCCAAGGTCCACCGCGGGATGACACTGATGGTGCGACAGCTGCCACCCACGCCGGAGGGCCTGCCGCTCGAGGTCTATGCCTTCTCGAACGACACCGACTGGACGCGCTACGAAGGCATTCAGGCCGACATCTTCGATCATCTGCTCGCGATCGCGCCCGAGTTCGGGCTTCGCGTCTTCCAGCACCCGTCCGGCCGAGACTTCTCGACGGCGTTCGCCGGCGCCCCCGAGGCGCACGGGCCATGACGGGATCACGGCGGTGCCTGATCGCCACCCTCGTGGCCCTCACCGCGTGCCGGTCGGGCCCGCAGATCGTGACGCCGCCTGCACCGGAGGCTCATGGTAGGACGGTCCGCGCTCGCGTCTATCTGATCGGAGACGCCGGAGCTCCGAAGCCGGGCGACCCGGTGTTGGCGGCTCTCGCCGCCGAGCTGCGATCCTCTGCGGCCCCCGCGACCGTGGTGTTTCTCGGGGACAACGTGTATCCCGTCGGGATTCCCGAAGACGACGATCCTGGTCGAGACGAGGCGGAGCGGCGACTGTTGTCGCAGGTGGAAGTGGTCCGCGGCACGGGGGCCCGGGCCATCTTCGTGCCCGGGAACCACGACTGGGGCCGGTCGGCTCCCGATGGCTGGGCGCGGGTGCTGCGGCAACAGTTGCTGATCGAGTCCCAGGACCTCCCTGCGGTGGCCGTGCTTCCCCCAGGTGGTTGCCCGGGTCCGGTCAGCGTGCGACTGACACCCAGCTTCCGGCTCGTGGTCCTCGACACGCAGTGGTGGCTGCACCCGCATGCGAAGCCCACGGATCCCGAGTCGGAGTGCGCAGCCGATGCTCCCGGGGAAGTGACGGCGCTCGTCAGGCAGATGGCGGCGGGGGACAGTGGCTGGGTGGGCGTCGTTGCCCACCATCCGGTGGTGACCGGCGGCATCCACGGCGGGCACTTCTCGGTGCTCGACCACCTGTTCCCCCTCCGAGCACTCAAGTCCTGGCTCTGGGTGCCGCTGCCGATCATTGGCTCGGCGTATCCGATCGCCCGGACATCGGGGATCTCGAACCAGGATCTCCCCGGGCGTGAGTATCGCGAGCTGGTGGACTCGCTGCGGTCGGCCTTTGCCGACGCGTCGGTCCTCTTCTATGCCGCCGGCCATGAGCACAATCTGCAGGTCGTGCGCGACTCCACGTTCGGGCACGTGTTGGTGAGTGGTGCCGGGTACTTCGATCACACGACCCGCACGGTGTACCTCGACGAGTCGCGGTTTGCACAGGCGGCGAGCGGGTACATGCGTCTCGATGTCCTGTCGGACGGTCGGATCCGGCTCGCGGTGATGGTCGTCGAAGGTAAGGGCATCGTAGGAGAGGCGTTCTCGATGTGGCTCCTTTCGGATGCGGAGGGATGATCATGTCCACAGCTTCACGTCTCGCAGGCGGTTGGCTCACACGGTTGGGGTGGCTCTGCATCGTGAGTGTCCTGGTGTCGACAGCGGCACGGGCGCAGGAGCCGGCCGCGCCGGACTCGACAGAAGTGGTGATCGGTGGGCGCTATGCGGCAGGTGGGCTCCACCGCTGGTTGTTCGGCAGCCATTACCGCGACCTCTGGACCGCACCGATCACGGTCGAGGTGCTCGATCTCGCGCGCGAGGGTGGTGGACTGACACCGGTGTCCGCGGGCGGAGGATTCCAGACCCCCTCGCTCTGGTTTCGCGGTGCGGATGGGTACATGTATGGATTCCGTGGCGTGGACAAGATCCCCGACGCGGTTCTCCCGGAGGAGCTGCAGGACACCTGGGTAGAAAGCCTGGTGCAGGACCAGATCAGCTCCCAACACCCCGGTGGTGTCTCGGTCGTCCGAGAGCTGCTCGAGGCAGTGGGCATCCCGCGAACCAACCCGCGCCTCGTGGTCCTGCCCGACGATCCGCGCTTGGGTGAGCACCGAGCGCGCTTCGGCGGTCTGGTCGGCTACATCGAGCGCCGGGCGACGATCGAGCCGGGTATCCCTCCGTTCGATGACGCAGCCGAGATCATCGACGCAGATGAATTGTATACACGAGTGAGACGGTCAGGCGCCAACAAGGTCGACGTTCCGGCGTTTCTTTCGGCTCGGCTGTTCGACTATTTCATCGGGGACTGGGACCGGCACCGCGGGCAGTGGAACTTCCTGCGGCACCCTCACGACACGGGGAGCACCATTACGTGGACCGTGCTGCCCGAAGACCGTGACCAGGCCTTCGCGAAGTTCGACGGGCTCATGCTCAGTCTTGGCCGCCAGTACGCGCCCTTTCTCCTGAACTTCGACGACGACCTGCCGAAGGCTGCCGCGTTCGCGTGGAACGGACGGGATCTGGATCGCCGGTTCCTGGTCGAGCTGGAATGGCCGGCGTGGGACTCCGTAGTCACCGCCTTTATCGACAGCCTGCCCGACCCGGTGATCGACGCCGCCGTGCGGCGGCTCCCGCCCGAGTACTACGCGCTGGACGGCCAGCGGCTCGCGGCGGCACTGAAGTCTCGACGCGACCAGCTCCCAACCAGGGCGCGGGACTATTACGAGCTGCTGGCCGGCGAGGTGGAAGTGCACGGGACGGACGTAGACGAGACGGTGATCGTCGAGCGTGGTCCCGACGGGTCGAGCACGGTATCGGTGCGCGCCTTGGGCAGTGACGGACGAGAAGCGGATCCGCACTGGCGCCGCCGATTCCTCGATGATGAAACCGAGGAACTCCGGATCTTCCTGTACGGCGGTGCCGATCGGGTGATTGTCCGGGGGCCGTCGGGTGGCATTCCCGTGCACATCGTCGGCGCGGGCGCCGACGACGTCGAGAACACGAGCGCCGGTGGCGGCGTGCACTTCTACACGACCGATCCGCCGAGCACGGCAGGTCGCGTCAGCGTGGACACCCGTCGCTTCATGCTGCCACCGAAGAGCCGCCCCACATCGCTGCCGCCCCGCGACTGGGGATATGAGTGGATGCCGGTCTTGTGGGCCGGGTTTGGCCCGGATGTCGGTCTCTTTCTCGGCGGTGGTGCCGTCGTCACTCATTACGGATTCCGCAAGCTCCCCTACGCCTCGAAGACGCTGTTCCGCGGTGGCTTCTCGACCGGAGCGCTGACCGGCCGGGTCGATTTCTCTGCCGACGTGTACCGGCGCAACTCCCGGGTCCGAGGCCTGTTCGACGTCCGGCTGTCGGGCATCGAAGTCCTGCGGTTCAACGGGCTCGGCAACGACGTCGAGCTGTCACGAGACGATGACTACTACCGGGTGCGGCAGCAGCTGATCGTCGCCGATCCGGCGGTCTCGGTGCCGGTGGGCCGCGCCGACTTGGCCCTCGGTCCGACGTTCACCTACCGCCGCACGAGGGAGCAGGATGGCCGCATTCTCCAGGACACCGTGCTCTACGGCGAGGATGGATTCGGTCAGATCGGGCTCCGCGGCGATTTCGAGCTCGACACCCGCGACGTCGCGGCCGCTGCGAGGCGAGGCGTGCACGTCGTCGTGGGTGGACGGATCTTCCCAAACATGTGGGATGTCGAGAGCACGTTCGGCGAGGTCCACGGCCACGCCGCGACGTACCTCACGGCATCGGGGGCACCGCTCGAGCCCACGCTGGCGCTCCGCGTGGGAGGCAAGAAGGTCTGGGGAGATTACCCCTTCCAAGAAGCGGCCTTCATCGGCGATCAACGGTCCGTTCGCCTTGGTCGGCAGCATCGATACGGCGGTGATGCCGCACTCTGGGGCAATGCGGAGCTCAGACTCCAGCTCGTCAAGGCGTTTCTGCTCCTCCCGGCCCGGTTTGGTATCTTCGGACTCGGAGACGTCGGTCGGGTGTATCTCGAGGGAGAGACGTCGTCCACCTGGCATTGGGCCGCCGGAGGTGGCATCTGGATCGCTTTCTTGGGACGGCCGAACACCCTGAGCCTGGCCCTCGCCCAGAGCGAGGAGAAACTCGGCGTCTACGCGGCGATCGGGTTTGCCTTTTGAACACGGCCGGCGCGCGGCGTAACGGCGGCGGGTCGGAGACAGGTTGAGATCATGCGACGGACCATCCTCTTGATCCTGGCAGTCGTAGCGCTGCTACTCCTGGTTGCCGGGATCCCGGCACTGACCGCCTTCCTAGCGGACTGGTACTGGTTTCAGGCACTCCAGTTCGAGCCGATCTTCGTCAAGCAGTTGCTCACGAAGCTGGCGCTCGGCGGAGGCGTGACGGTGCTCGCGTTCGCCTTCCTGTTCGCGAACATGCGCATCGCCCTCCGCGGCGTCGTGCCCGATCCGCTGATCGTCCCGCTGCGTGGATCGCAGCCCTCCATCAACATCAACCGCATGCTGCGGCTCCTGACGTATCCGGTGGCGCTGGTCTTCGCGCTGATGATCGGGACGGCCTCGTCCGGCGCGTGGCTGACGGTGCTGCGGTACCTCGAGCGGTCCGCCTTCGGGACGGTGGATCCGGTCTTCGGGCGGGACATCGGCCACTATGTCTTTTCGGTTCCCGCGTTCGCGACGGGAATCAGCCTGCTGACGACACTCGCCATCGTGGCGCTGGTGCTGACGGTTCCGGTGTATCTGCTGCGGCGGGACGTGATCCTGCTGCGACGCCGGGTGACCGTCGAGCCGAGCGCGCAATGGCACCTCGCCGGGCTGGTGGCGTTTCTGTTGCTTACGCTCGCGCTACGGGTGTTCATCGTGGAGGTCCCGTCCATCATGTACGCGACGACGGGTCCCTTCGACGGTGCAAGCTACAGCGATCTCGCCGTCAAGCTGCCCGCTCTGCGCGCGACTGGGATCGCAGCCCTCGTCGGCATGGGTCTGGTGCTGTGGGGAGGGGGGCAGCGGCGGCTCGTCCGGCATACGGTGATCGCCGTCGTGCTCTACGTCGGTGCGGCATTGCTCGGCGCCGTGGCTACCTCGGCCGTGCAGCGATTTGCGGTCGTGCCGAACGAGCTGAACCGCGAGCGGCCGCAGCTCGAACGGCACATCACCGCGACGCGCGAGGCATGGGGGCTCGCCGATGTGCAGGTCCGCGATCTCAGTGGCGAGTCCCGCCTCACGCTCCGGGACATCCAGGCCAATGCGCCCACGATCCGCAACGTGCGTCTGTGGGATCGCGAGCCGCTATTGCAGACCTTCGGGCAGCTCCAGGAGATCCGGACGTACTACGACTTCGTCTCGGTGGACGACGACCGCTACTGGATCGACGGCGAGTATCGCCAGGTGCTCCTGTCACCGCGGGAGCTGAACTCCGCCTCCCTGCCGACCCGCTCGTTCATCAACGAGCACCTGACCTTCACCCACGGCATGGGTCTCACCCTCGGGCCGGTGAATCAGGTTACTCAGGAAGGTCTGCCGGTGCTGCTCATCAGGGACCTCCCCCCGGTGTCGGATGTCTCCCTCGAAGTCTCGCGCCCGGGCATCTACTACGGGGAGCTGTCGAACGAGTGGGTCTTCGTGAAGACCCGGCAGGAGGAGTTCGACTATCCCTCCGGTGAAGGGAACGTGTTCACCACGTACAGCGGTGCTGGAGGTGTGCCTGTCTCGTCCCTGCTGCGGCGGATCGTGTACGCCACCAGGTTCGGTTCCATGAAGATCCTGCTGTCCGAGGACATCACCGGCGACTCCCGGGTTATGTATCACCGGCGGATCCAGGAGCGCGTCCGCAAAGCCCTGCCATTCCTCTACTGGGACGGCGATCCGTACATGGTGATCGGTGAAAACGGACATCTGGTGTGGATCCTGGATGCCTACACGGCGACCGACCGGTATCCCTACGCCGCCCGGCTGTCGAACGGCATGAACTACATGCGGAACAGCGTGAAGGTCGTGCTCGACGCGTACGACGGGACCATCGAGGCGTACATCGCGGACCCGGACGATCCGCTGATCGAGACGTATGCGAGCATCTTCCCCGGCATCTTCCGGCCGCTGGACGAGCTGTCCGCGGACCTGCGCGCCCACCTGCGGTACCCGGAGGATCTGTTCCGCGTCCAGACGATGCTGTACGCGACGTATCACATGGGCGAGCCCGAGGTCTTCTATCACCGGGAGGATGAGTGGCAGATCCCGGTGGTCACGCGGGGAGAGTCCGGTCGGGATCCGTTCCTGCGACATATCATCATGAAACTCCCCGGCGAGAGCCGCGAGGAGTTCATCGTGATGACCCCCTTTACGCCGCGCGGCAAGGACAACCTGTCGGCGTGGATGATCGCGCGGAACGACGGCGAGCGGTTCGGGGAGCTGGTCGTGTACCGTTTCCCACGGCAGCGGCTGGTGTTCGGTCCCACGCAGGTGGTGAACCGCATCAACCAGGACACCGAGATCTCCCGCCAGATCTCCTTGTGGGATCAGCGCGGCTCGCAGGTCATCAGGGGGAACCTCCTGGTGATTCCGATCGAGGAGTCGCTCATCTTCGTGCAGGCCTTGTACCTCCGGGCGGAAGGCGGGCGCATCCCGGAGCTGAAGCGCGTGATCGTGGCGTACGAGAACCAGGTCGCGATGGAGGAGACGCTCGAAGAGGCGCTAGCTGTGTTGTTCGGCGGTGCGACCGGCACCGATCGACCGGCCGCGGAGCGTGAGGCGGCAGCGCTGGCAGCGGCGGCCGAAGGCGCGCCCGTTGCCGGCGGCTCGGTCGGCGACCTTATCGACCGGGCGAGCAGCGCGTACGAGCGTGCGATCGAGGCACAGCGATCGGGGGACTGGGCGCGCTACGGGGACGAGATGCGGCAGGTCGGCGAGTTGCTGCGGCAGCTCAGGGAAGCCGGCGGGGGAGACCGCTAGCGGAACCGGCTGACGATCACCGTCACGTTGTCGGTGCCACCGCGTTCCAGCGCGGTGTCGCGCAGCGCATGGCATGCATCCTCCGCCCCGGGTGCGGCGAGCAGGGCCTGCTCCAGCTCGGCGTCGGGCACGTGTTTGGTGAGCCCGTCCGTGCAGAGGAGCAGCGTGTCGCCCGACTGCATGTCCACGCGAGAGATGACGGGCTGGACGTCCGAGTCGCCCCCGATGGCCTGCAGCAGCATACTCGAGAAGGGTGACTTGGCGGCCTCGTCCGGCTGCAACGCCCCTTGATCGACGAGGTCCTGCACCACCGTCTGATCCCTGGTGACCTGCAGCAGCCGCCCGTCGCGCAGGTGATAGCAGCGGCTGTCCCCGATCTGCACGACGTACACCCGCGGCCACAGGACGTGCGCCATCGTCAGCGTGGTCGCCATCCCCTCGCGGTCCGGTGCCTCCATCGCGTGCGAGCGGAGCCGGTCATGGCTCTCGCGGACGACCTGTGCCAGCTCCGCGAGCAGATCGGAGGGGATCTGCTCATCGAGCTTGTAGAAACAGCGCATCGACGTGGTCACGTAGCTCACGATCGCGTCGAGCGTGAGCGAGCTGGCTTCGTCTCCGCCCGGACGGCCACCGACGCCGTCCGCCACCAGCAGGAGAAGGGCTCGCGCCCGGCTGCCGAACCGGTGCTGGTAGGCTGCGGGTATGCTGGTGCTGTGAATCTCGACGACTTTGTGCAGTGCCGCTATCAGGAACTGATCCTCGTTGATGCGCTAGCACGGGGCTCGAACGGAGGCCACCGGTTGCCGGAGCGGCCCGGTGATTGACCGAACCGGACCGGAGCAGTAGGAATCAGGGCAACCATTCGGTCGGGGTGGGGACATGCGTCACACACGGATCGCCGGTGTCGGGCACTACGTGCCCGAACGGGTCGTCACGAATCACGACCTCGAACAGCTCATGGATACCTCCGATGCGTGGATCCAGGAGCGCACGGGAATTCGGGAACGCCGGTTCGTTCAGCCCGGTACCGGGTCGGCCCAGCTTGGCGTCGAGTCGGCCCGGGCGGCGCTCACGGACGCAGGGTGGCAGGCCTCGGACCTCGACTTCATCGTGTTCGCCACCCTGTCCCCCGATCTCTACTTCCCGGGCAACGGGGTGCTCTTGCAGGCGCAGCTCGGGATCGACTCGATCGGGGCATTGGATGTGCGCAATCAGTGTACGGGCTTCGTGTACGGGCTGTCCGTCGCCGATGCGCTCATCCGCACCGGTATGCACGACCGCGTTCTGCTCGTCGGTGCGGAAGTGCACTCCGTGGGGTTGCGCATGAATACCGCGGGCCGCGACACCGCCGTCCTGTTCGGAGACGGTGCGGGAGCGGTGTGCCTCGAAGCGACCGACGGGAACGGCGGGAGCGCGCTCTTGCAGCACCGCCTGCACGCCGATGGCCGGTTCGCAAACGAGTTGACGATCCCGTGCCCCGGCGCGACCAACAGTCCCTGGCTCACGAGCGGCATGATCGACGAGGGGCTCACGGCACCGCACATGAACGGGCGCGAGGTGTTCCGGAACGCGGTGACGCGGTTTCCCGAGGTGATCGCCGAGGTGCTGGAAGCGGAGGGCTTGACGCCGGCGGACGTCGACCTCGTCATCCCGCACCAGGCGAACGAGCGCATCACCGAAGCCGTGCGCAAGCGCCTCGGGTTGCCACCCGAGCGCGTGTTCAGCAACATCGCGAAGTACGGCAACACGACCGCGGCGAGCATCCCCATCGCGCTCAGCGAGGCGGTGCGCGACGGATTGGTGAAGCACGGCAGCCTGGTGTGCCTCGCGGCGTTCGGGTCGGGATTCACCTGGGGGGCGAGCCTGCTGCGCTACTGAGCATCCGGTCCGCCGCCGGCCGCGTTGCCAGGAGTACCCCGGCAAGGAGGTAGCAGCCGGCACCGCCGGCCAAGAGGACCTGCGTTCCCCCTTCGATCCCCACGATCGATGCCAGTGGGGCCGCGACGACCGAGGCAACCCCGTTTGCCGCCCACGCCCAGGCCACCCGTGCACGCTCTCGTCGGGTAAGCGTCATCAGGCCAACGGGGAAAGGCTGCCCCATCAGGAAGCCGATCCCCATGATGCTCATGACGGCCACAGCCCATCTGAGTAGGGCACCCTCCGGAAGCAGCGCATGTGTCGCAGGGAGGAGGCCCGCGGCGAGCAGCGCCGCGAGAGCGGCGACCGCCAGTACCGGCAGGGTAGCGGCCCGTCCGTCCCGCAGCCGATCGGTGAACGCGCTGCCGCATCCCGAGCCTATGAGGAGGCCACCGAGTACGGCCGTCACCGCGTATACCGGGTGGCCGAGCAGGAGGCCGAGGACCTGGATCCCTGCAATCTCGACCAGCATGAAACCGAGGCCGATCGCCGCGAAGTAGCCGACGGTGCGTGCCGGGGGACGGCGACGCAAGTGGCGGGGGAGGGTAGCCGGTCCGAGCAGCAGCAACGACCCGACGAGTGCGCTCACCACCAGCGTTGCGAGTGCGGTGAGGTACCCCCATTCGGCGAACGGGAGCCATTCGCCGCTCCCGGACTCCAGCAGCGTTGCGAGCGCGCTGGTGGAGAGAAAGTGCTCCGGGTAGGGCCTGGCATCGGTCGCCGGTGACACATCGAACGGATAGTGTGCCGCGAACCGCTCGACGGCCGACGTCCCTGCCGCGATGGCACGCCACGCCTCCGGCAGGCCGGAGTCCGAGGATTGATGGAACGGCTCGGCTGGGGCGATACGCACGCCCGGGTGCTCGACGTCGAACAGGCGGGAGTGCGCCCACGCCTCGAGCCGGGCGAGCGCACCGTCATCGAATCCGTCCGGCTTGATCAACAGGGTGAGCGTGCCCCAGCTACGGATGCCGAGAAGCCGACGGTCCGTGTCGGTCCACCCGCTCCGCTCGAGTGCCCCAGCCGCGGTGAGAATGGCGCGAACGGTCCCCCGTGCCGGCACCGACAACCAGCGCGTGACAGCGAGCACGCCTCCAGGCGCCAGCGCCGCGAGGCATGCGACATAGCCGTCGACGGTGTGTAGGAAGTCGGCGTCGAGGGCGTACAGGCCCGCGGCCTCGCCGCCCAGCCCGCCCGAGGGTCCCAATGCGATCACGTCGAACTGCCTGTGCGAGCCGGCCAGCACTACCCGGGGCTCGGCCGTGACCCAGCGAACCCCCTCGGCGGCGGGTGATGGCCGTGCGGCGAGAATCGCGAGGTCCCGAACGGGCTCCACCACGGTGACGGATGTGGCACCGTGCGCGAGTGCGTTGTCCACCTCAAGCCGACCTCCCGGGTCGATGACGAGGGTCGCCCCGCGGCGGACGACGTATGGCGCGGCACTCGGCAACCAGTCGAGCAACTCGGCCACTGCCCCCCGATCGCCAGGCTCGGGGACGGCCCCCGCCACTTCCCCGTCGACGAACAGGCCGATCTGCGCTGGGACACGGCCGCCGTATCCGAGAGAGAGACCAGGTGCGAAGCGGAAGGCAGGCGCCGCGACCGCCGTCACCACTCCTGTCGGTCCGTGCCGCTCGGCGACCGTGCGGGCGTTCGGAAACGCCTGAACCTGCGGCAGAGCCTTGTAGGGTGAGGGGGACGGCTTGAGCCAGGGCGTTGGCTGCACGGCGATAGCGCCCGTGACCAGGAGCGCCGCAGCAAGCCGGAAGGCCCGGCGAGCGACCGGCGTGCCCAAGGCGGCAGCTGCTGCCAGAACCGCGGGCACTGCGATCGCTCGCTGAGGAGGGAAGAGGAACAACACCACGAGTGCAGCCACTGCCCCGGTTGCGGAGCCCAGGAAGCTCGCGCCGTAGAGCGTGCCAGGACGGTCCCGCTCCAGTTCCAGCCCCGAGAGCACTGCCAGAGCTCCTGCGGTGAACGGCAGCGCCAAGAGAGCGTCGAGGAGTGCCAGGCGGAGCCACTGTGCGGGGTCCCACGGCAGCTGAGCCGGATCGACGAGAATGTGCGGAATGAGCAGCGGCACGACGAGCAGAGTGAAGCCCGTCGCCAGCGCAGATGCGTTGAGCCATGCCCCAGCGGCAGCATCCGTGCGCGGCCCGCGCACGACGCCGATGGTTCCGCCCGCAGCCACCCCGAGCATCGCCACACCGATGGCGAGATACGCAAAGTGGTGAAAGGTGGCGACGGAGAACCATCGGACCAGGACGATCTCGAACGCCACCGTCGCGCACGAGACCAGGACGACAACGAGATGCGGGCGTCGGGGCACGCGGCTCAGCGCAGGCCCTCGAGCATCGGCACGAACCGGACCGGCAGCAGCCCCTGGGTCCTGAGCGCCCCCTCCTCGTCCTTCAAGACGAGAATCAGATTCTGCACACCGTACACGCTTCCGACTGGGATGACCATGCGTCCTCCGGGCCGCAGCTGCTCGGTGAGTGCGGGAGGGATGTACCCCGCTGCCGCGGTGACGATCACCCGATCGAACGGTGCCTCCTCCTCCCAGCCGTGGTGGCCGTCTCCATGACGCACGGTGACGTTGTCGTATGCCAGCCGGCGGAGCCGCGCACGAGCGCTCGTTGCCAGCGCCTCGAAGATCTCGATCGTGAACACGTTCACGTCGAGTTCGGCCAGCACGGCCGACTGATATCCGGAGCCGGTTCCGACCTCCAGCACCTTCATGCCGGGGTAGACACCGAGGACCTCGGTCATGAAGGCGACGATGTAGGGCTGGGAGATCGTCTGCCCGTGGCCGATCGGCAGCGGATGGTCGGCGTACGCACGGTCGCGCAGATCGGCCGGCACGAACTCGTGCCGCGGCACCGCTCGCATTGCTGCCAGGGTGGCCGAGTCGGTCACATCCCGCGCCTCGATGAGGGCTACCATCCGCTCGCGAGCCTCGCGGAAGCGTCTGTCGGTTGCGTCGGGGTCCTGTGCGAAGGCAGCGGAGTGCGGGATCGCCTGCACCGTACACGCGAGCAAGGCGTGGAACAGGTGACGTGCTCGAAGGCGGATGGACATGATGTTCTCCCCGGGACTCACGAGGTCGCGAGTGTCTTCAGCACCTCCCGGTCGATCCAATGGCCGCCGCCATACTCGACTGTCTCGTACGGGATCTCGTGGTCCAGCAGCTTCTCCTCCAGCGCCACGAGCCGTTCCCGATCGACGTAGCGGTCATCCTTCCCGATGACGAACGTGAGCCGAGCATCCTCGATCTTGCCCCACGCCATCTCGAGGTCGAGATCGGGTGGCAGCAACTCACCCCAGAGCACGAGGCGGTCGGCGACCGCCCTGCCGAGGCTGATCCATCGCGCAGCCGTCGCTCCGCCCTGGGAGAAGCCGAGGACCGTAAGCGTCGTGCCGGCGCGAGGGATCGACGAGAACACGTAATCGTGCAGCTTGTCGAGGTAGCGGACGTAATCGTCGATCGCTGCCAGCCGGTCGTGTCGGGTCATCCAACTCGCTCCGACCTCGCGCCGCGCGTGGTTCGTGTAGTAGCGCGACAGTCCCTCTGGTGCGACGACGTACCGCAGCCCGTCGTCGAGGACCGCGAAGTCGGCGAGAAATTGAGAGGCGAGCTGGCCGTACCCGTGGCAGACGAACCAGACCTCCCGGGTGGTCGGACTGGCCGCGCCGAGCGTGAGATAGCGGGCGGTGCAGGGGACCGTCAGGTGGTGCTCCTGCATGGCGCGAAGTTAGCACTCCTAGCGCGAGGGCGCGATAGCGAGCACGGCGGTGACGGGGAAGTGGTCCGATGGATAGCGCCCATCGCGCTGCGTGCGGTCGATCGCTGCCCCGAGGATCATCCAGTCGCCGGACACGAGGATCGCGTCGATGCGCTCACCCGTCGTGTCACCTACGAAGCCGTTGAACGTACCTTCAGCGCCCGTCGAAGTCCGGAGGAGGCCGTAGGTATCGACGAGGGCTGGATGCCCCGGCGGCGTAACGGCAGTGGCCACCGACCCGTCGGTAGCCAGCAGGCGACGGGCGAGGTTGTCCTCACCCGCGTTGAAGTCCCCGAGCACGATCACCGCCTCACCCTCGGGCCGCTGGGTGAGGTGGGCGGCGAGGTGCCGAGCACTCTCCTCCCGCGAGGGCTGCGATTCGTGATCGAGGTGGACGTTGTACACCGAGAACACGCGGCCCGACACGCGGTCCTGCAGGCGGACCCACGTGCAGAT
>JBDHDN010000002.1:0-57858 GCA_039591485.1 Gemmatimonadota bacterium | reverse complement strand
CGGCTCGTTCGACGGCAACAACGTCCTCGACGCGTACGCTGCCACCAAGATCGCCGCTCGGACCTGCCGAGCAGGCGACGGCCCGGTGATCCTGTCGGCGGAGACATTCCGTATGGGTGGGCATGCCACGCACGACGAGCAGGAAGCCCGAAGCCTGCTTTCAGCGGAGCTGTTCACACACTGGGGTCGGCGCGACCCGATCGGCTTGTATGAGGAGTACCTCGCCGGAGCCGGCGTCGATCCCGCCGCATTGGAACACGTCGAGGCGGAAGTGACCGCCGAAGTCGACCGCGCAGCCGACGAGGCGCTGCACAGTCGCCGTGCGAACATGCCGCCGCCGGAATCGGCCCTCGACGACGTGTACGCCTAGGGGATGCTCGATGGGCAGTGGAGGAGCATCCGGCCTCCACGTGATCTCAACTTCGGAGGTATCCTAGAAGTAGTTCCCCGTCCAGATGATGTAGACGATGATGATGGCGACGGCTACGGGGCACAGGAATCGGATCAGGAACGCCCATGCTGTCCTGAATCGGAACGGAACTCCCGCCGCCTCGATTTCACGCTCGGCACCCGCCACCCCCCAGCGGTAGCCGACGAACAGCGCCAGCAGCAGCGAGCCCACCGAGAGGGAGTAGTTGCCGAAGATCACGCTCATGAGTGTCAGGAAGTCCATCCCGGCCCCCGGCATGAGCGTGAATACACCCACCGCCCCGAATGCCAAGGCAGAGGGCAGACCGAGCAGCACCGTGCCAAGCGTGGTGACGAGCACCGCCTTGCCACGGCTCCACCGCCACTCGTCGATCAGATAGGAAACGGGTACTTCGAGGAGTGAGATGGTCGACGTCAGGGCGGCGATCGTGAGCAAGAGGAAGAAGGCCGCGCCGAACAACTGCCCGGCGGGAAGACTGGCGAAGAGTGGCGGCAATACCTGGAAGACGAGTCCAACCCCCGAGGCGGGATCGAGCCCCGCGTGAAACAGCGCCGGGAAGATGATCAGTCCTGCGAGCAACGCGATCAACGTGTCGAACAGGCACACGAGCCCGGTCGAGGTCACCAGGTTCTCGCCCTTCCCGATGTAGCTGCCGTAGGTGATCATGGCGCCCATGCCGAGGCTGAGCGAGAAGAACGCCTGCCCCAGCGCGGTAGGGACCGTCTGCGGTCGGATCTTCGAGAAGTCTGGTGCCAAGTAGAACCGCAGGCCGTCCCCGGCACCGGACAGCGTCACGGAGCGCGCCGCCAGCAGAACCAGCAGGAACAGCAGGACCGGCATGAGGATCTTCGACATCAGTTCGATGCCGTTGGACACCCCGCGCCAGACGATGAGCGCCGTGAGGAGCAGGAACGTCAGCAGGAGCCCGACCGTGGCGCGCCAGTCCGACACCAGGCCGGTGAACACCTGCTCCGACTGCTCGGCGGTCATCGTCTGGCTGAACGATCCGGCCACGGTCTTGAGGAAATAGCCGAAGGTCCACCCGGCGATCACACCGTAGAACGAGAGGATCCCGACACCGGTGACCACCCCGAGCAGCCCCACGAACTTCCACGTGCTGCCCGGCGCGATCGCCGTGAAGGCCCCCACCGGGTTGCGCTCCGTATGGCGACCCAGCGACAGCTCGGCGAGCATCACGGGTGCGCCGATCAGGAAGACGAACGCCAGGTACACCAGTACGAAGGCCGCGCCGCCGTTCTCGCCGACCACGTAGGGAAACCGCCAGATGTTTCCGAGCCCGATCGCCGATCCTGCCGCGGCGAGCACGAAGCCAAAACGAGACTTCCACGCACCTCTCGCCGAGGTGGCAGCGGTGGTCATGGGAGGAATCCTCGGTTCCGAAGGTCGTGAAAGGATACGGCCTGCCGGCAGGATGTCCAGAGGGATGTGCCGTGCCGCCAGATCGGCCGTGTGTGGAGTGCCTGTGAGAATGCGAGCAACAGGATGACGAGCGACCCCACCTCACGGGGGTAGCGCGGCGCCCACCCCCGTGACGTCGGGTGAGGGGTTACTGTGCCTTCAGCACCTGCCGCAGGATCTCCGTTCCGCGTGCGACGTCCGCCTCACTGAAGATCAGTGCGGGCCGGAAGCGGATCGAGCGGGGCCCGCACGGAAGGGTGGCGAATCCAGCGTCCCAGCACTCCTGACGGATCCGGTTCCGCGTCTCGGTGTCCGGTAGATCGAACGCGAGCAGAAGGCCACGTCCGCGAACGTTCGTGACCAACGGGAACTCGGCCTGCAAACGCTCGAGCTGCTCCAAGAAGACTGCGCCGACCGCTGCCGCGTTCTCGACAAGCTGGTCCTCGTGCATGATGCGGAGGTACTGCGCACACCGAACCATGTCGGTCAGGTTGCCGCCCCACGTGGAGTTGATGCGCGAGGAGACGTGAAACACGTTCTTCTCCACCTCATCGATCCGCTGTCCGGCCATGACCCCGCACACCTGGGTCTTCTTCCCAAACGCCACCAGGTCGGGCACCATGCCCATCTGCTCGAAGGCCCACATCGAGCCCGTCACACCCATGCCCGTCTGCACTTCATCGAAGATCAGCAACGCATCGCGCTCGTCAGCGACATGACGCAGCACCTGAAGGAACTCGGGCCGAAAGTGGTTGTCACCGCCCTCGCACTGGATGGGCTCGACGAGGATACCGGCGATCCCGTGCGGGTCCTCGTCAAATGCACGATCGATCTCGGCGAGTGTCTGCTGCTCCGCAGCCGCCACCGCCTCGGCGTCCAGCGGGAAAGCGATCTTGGGATTCGAGACCCTCGGCCAGGAGAACTTGGGAAAGTCGGCGATCTTGAGCAGTTCGGTGTTGGTGACCGAAAGCGTATACCCGCTGCGTCCGTGGAACGCCTCTCGGAAGTGCAGGATCTTGTCCGCCCCCCCCTGAATACCGCGGGCACGGTTCTTCTGCGCCTTCCAGTCGAATGCCGCCTTCATCGCATTCTCGACCGCAAGCGCACCACCGGCGATGAAGAAGAGGTACGGGAAACCGTCCGGAACGGCGAGGTCTCGGAAGGTCTTCACGAATCCGGCGTACTCGCGGGTGTAGACGTCCGCGTTGGCGGGGTTTGCAATCGCCGCGGCCATCAGGGATTCGCGAAAGCCCGGGTCGTTCAGCCCGGGGTGGTTATGGCCGAGCGGCAAAGTGGCAAAGTACGTGTAGCAGTCGAGGTACTCCTTCTTCGACAGCGCGCCGTACATGATGGTGCCGTGCGACTTCTGAAGATCGAGCACCAAGTGAAAGCCGTCGACCAAGACGTTGCTCCTGAGGACGTCGAAGACCTGGTCGGTGGCTACCGTGACTGTGGACATCGTGTGCTCCTGCGCGACTGAAACGAGTCGAGGGCGGATGGCTGCCAGCCATCACCAAGGGCTGCACGAGGAGGGTCCGCGGCCGGTGACCGAACCGGGTCGGCCGACGCGGGACCGCCCGTTTGCGTCAGCGGTTGGGCGGTGCGAAGATGCCCGGACGGGCGTTCCGGGGGAGGTGCCGCCTGCTGCGGAGCTTGCTGAACATCTCTAAATCTAACGTACCCGAGGGGTTGCTGCGGATGACGGCCCGAGAGTGTCGGCGAACCCCGCTGCTGTTGACGGACCGGTCAGAACGGCCACCAGGTGTGGAATGACCAGATCAAGCCGTCCGGGCCCAGGCCGGCCGTAGTGCCGAGAATGCCGGTCCGAAAGAACTGCAGGAAGAGGCCAAGCCCGCCGCCCACGGCCATGTCCGACGTCGTGAGCTCCCACTCGCCGGATGGAAAGACGCGCGCAGCGTCGACGAACGCCACGCCGGTCGCCCGGAACAGGGTGGGGTACGTGAACAGGTCGTACCGCACGTCGAGGTTGCCGAGCAGCTTGTCGGCGTCGAGCAAGCGCCGAGGGGGGATCGCACGGTGGGACTCCGGACCACCAACACCGCGATAGGGCCGGTCGCTGGCCTCGATGCGGTAGTACGTCCCGAGTCTCGGGGAGCCCGTCATCGACTCGCCGGCGATGCGCGCTCCTACGCTGAGGCGCGCGACGATCGGGAGGTAGCCAGTGACGGACACCGTCGTGCGCGTGTAGCTGAGGTCGCCCGCAAGTCCCGAGTCCGCGATGCTGAAAATGCCCTCGAGGAGGAGCCCCTTCGTTGGCGCTGGCTCGTCGTTGCGGGTATCGAACACGAGCCCGATGCGCGCAGAGACGTCCGCCGTTCCCCGCGCGATGGTCGGGTCCACGCCCGCGGTCAGGTCCTCCGCCAGCTTGCTCGGCCCCGGAAGCGTGTCGATGGTCCAGTGCTCGGCGTGAACACCCGCCAAGACACGGAGGCCGCCCACGATGCGACGTTGGACTTCACCGCGGCCGATCCACCTCGTGTTCTTTGAGCGGTAGAAGTACTTCGCTGCCTCGGTCTCCTCGTCCTTGTCGTAGACGCTGGCGTTTCCGATTCCGAAATACCGCTCCCGCGCGTCCCGTCGGCCTTCCAGCGAGACGACGAATCGCCAGCCGTCCGCCCATTTGGGCGCGCGCAGGGCGAGCGCCAGTCGCTTGGTGCCGGATGTCGTCAGGTTGCCGTCCAACGAGACCATCGCACGGTACGGCTCGGGTGAGTCCCAGTCGTCGAAGCCGAGTTGGTTGACCTGGGAGTAGAAGACACCGATCCCGAATCCGTCCGCACCGCCGTAGTACGTTTTCGGTACTGCGTAGGTAATCCAGTCTTCGCCGAAGGTCGGCCAATCGATGAGCTGCGCCCGCACCGGCCCCGCGGCGAGCACCAGCAGCACGGTGGCGATCCGAACGGATGTCACCGGTCGCGCTCGTACAGGTACGCGGCGTCGTAGTGTTGGGCCTGCGATCCATCCCACGCCGCATAGCGCGACCCCGCGACCATCGCCGCTCCACCGAAGTCGCCCCGCTTGTTGACGGCGTAGAAGTTGAGCCCGAACGTCGGCCGGCCCTGCGCATCGAGGAGGCGAGGCTCCGTGGTGGCCACGACGCGTTGCAGCGTCTCGAGACAGGCGTCCGTCGGCGTCAGGCCCCGCCGCATGAACTCGACAGTGAGGAATGCTCCGCAGGCCTTGATGCAGGCTTCGCCGCGCCCGGTGGATCCGGCGGCACCGACGGCATTGTCGGTATACTGACCTGCCCCGATGATCGGCGAGTCGCCGACCCGCCCCGGGATCTTCCAGGCCAGCCCGCTCGTGGTGGTGACAGACGACACGTCGCCACGAGCGTTCACGGCATTCATGTTGATCGTCCCGTGCTCCTCGCGGGAGAGCATTTCGTCGTCCGGGACCTCGGTCCAGTTGTCGTCCGGACCTCGGCGCGCGCGCCAGCGGAGCCATGCCTCCCGTGAGCGCTCGGTCAGCAAGTCCGCTTCCTTGAACCCGTAAGAGAGGGCGAACCGCTTCGCGCCCGGACCGACCAGGAGGACGTGATCGGTATACATGAGCACGTACTTGGCCACGACGCTCGGCGTCTTGATACCCTCGAGAGAGCCCACGGCGCCGGCCCGGTTCGTGGGGCCGTGCATGCAGGATGCGTCAAGTTGGACGACGCCCTCCTCGTTCGGGAGGCCGCCGTAGCCCACGGACGTGTCGTCCGGATCCAATTCCTGAATCTTGACCCCCTCGATCGCGGCGTCGAGAGTATCGCCACCGTCCAGCATCAGCTCGCCGGCGCGCTGCACGCCGCGGAGGCCGTTGGCGGACGCGACGACGGCATTGCGGCCCTGAGGGCGGAGATGCACGAAGGGTGCTCCGGGTACGGGTGTGAGGCCCGGTCCCAGCGCGACGCCCGCGGCGAGCCCCGATGCAGCCCCGAGAAAATGGCGTCGGGAGAGTGAGTCGGACGCGGTCATGGCTCCTCCGGAAGAAGGTATCGAGCGCAAGCGCAGGCACGCGAAATAACCCCGCGCTGCGAGCGCATGTCAACTTGCTCCGGTCTCCCTCCGCGCATACGTTCCCGGCCTAGGTCTGGCCCCGACTGTCGGGGGGCCGGGGCCTCTCCCGTCGTCGTTTCGAGGTGGATGCCGGTCGTGGTCTCTGTGGTGCTGCCGGTCTTCAACGAGCAACGGAATCTCGCGCCCGTTGTGGAGGAGCTCCTGCGGGCGCTCGCCGACGTCGAGCACGAGATCGTGGCGGTGGATGACGGATCGACGGACGGCTCGTGGGTCGAGCTGCAGCAGCTGGCGAGGGTTCACCGCAGGCTCCGGGCGCTGCACCTCCAGGAGCGCTCGGGTCAGAGTGCAGCGCTGGCCGCCGGGTTCGATGCGGCGCGCGGAGACATCGTCGTGACCCTCGACGCCGACGGCCAAAGCGATCCGACCGACGTTCCGATGATGCTCCGGGCGCTCGCGGAGGACGACACGCTGGCTGGGGTCGTCGGCTATCGGGTACGGCGTGCGGACAGCATGTGGAGGCGGGCACAGAGTCGGGTCGCCAATCGGGTGCGGAACTGGATCACGCGGGACGGAATGCGGGATACTGGATGTCCCCTCAAGGTGATCCGACGGGGGATCCTCGTCGGGTTGCCGCGATTCGATGGCATGCATCGCTTTTTACCGGCGCTGATCCAGGCGACGGGCGGTCTGGTGCGTGAGGTGCCGGTGACGCACCGTCCGCGCCTGACGGGCCGGTCGAAGTACGGGATGTGGGATCGGGCCCTGCGTGGCCTGATCGATGCTCTCGGAGTGCGGTGGTACCGCCATCGCGTGCTCCGCTACGTGGTCACGGAGGACATCGCCTGATCATGCCTCGCCGTAAGCGTCTCGATCCAGAGATCTTCCATCTCCCCGTCGACAAGATGCAGTCGGGGTACTACACGGATAAGTACTTCGTGCGTGCCCGGGAGGTGTTGCTCTCGGACAATCATCGGCCGCGCGTGCTCATGCAGGTGTTCACGAAGACGCGCGCGTACTTGGGGGGCATTGACGAGGCGATCGCCATCCTCAAGCTCTGCTCACATGCGTGGAACGATCTCACGGTTCACGCGCTGTACGACGGTGACGAAGTCGAGCCGTGGGAAACGGTGATGACCATCGAAGGACCGTACGACGCCTTCGCCCATCTCGAGACCCTGTACGTCGGCGTACTGGCTCGCCGCACGCGCGTCGGCACGAACACGCGCTTGGTGGTCGAGGCGGCGAAGCCGAAGGAGGTCATGTTCTTCCCCGCCCGGCACGACCATTGGCTGGTGCAGACCGGGGACGGCTATGCCGCGCACATCGCGGGTGCCATCGGTGTGTCGACGGACGCCCAGGCCTCGTGGTGGGGCAGCGAGGGCATCGGCACCGTGCCGCACGCAATGATCGCCGCGTACGGCGGTGACACCGTCCGCGCGGCGGCCAAGTTCGCCGAGTACATGCCGGAGGACGTCAGACTGATCTGCCTCGTCGATTTCGAGAACGACAGTATGCGCACCAGCCTCGAGGTCGCACGTGCGCTGCGGGATCGGCTCTTCGGCGTGCGCCTCGACACGTCCGGAACGATGGTCGACACGTCGGTTTACTCGGAGATGGGAGATTTCGATCCGCGCGGCGTGAACCCTCGACTGGTGCACAACGTTCGCCACGCCCTCGACGCCGAAGGCTTCGGGCACGTCCGCATCGTCGTGTCAGGTGGCTTCACCGTGGAGAAGATCCGCCGATTCGAGGAGATGCAGGTTCCGGTGGATGCGTACGGGGTCGGGTCATCGCTGTTCCGTGACCACGGGCGGTACGATTTTACCGCGGACGTGGTGATGGTGAACGGCAAACCGTGTGCGAAGACGGGGCGCTGGTATCGGCCCAACGACCGACTGGAGCGGGTGGACTAGCGTTGGCTGTTACCTTGCGGTGACGCTACGCCGGAGCACCGGGATACGCGCATGCCAACACTGCCCCTTCCCCCGCATTTCGATCCCGACCGCGTCGGATCCGTCTGGCGGGTCGACTACGGCGCCCGCGCGAACGCCGCGAGAGCCTGGGCGGATGCGCACGGCATCGGTGCGGCGGCGGAGGACACGCGGCGCGTCTGCCTGCTGCTGGTCGACTGCCAGAATACCTTCTGCATACCGGACCATGAATTGTTCGTTGGGGGGCGCTCCGGGCGTGGCGCGGTTGACGACAATGGTCGATTGTGCGAGTTCCTGTACCGCCACCTGGATGCCGTCACGGAGATCGCCGTCACGCTCGATACCCACACCACGACGCAGATCTTCCATCCGGTCTTCTGGATCGACGAGCGCGGTCAGCATCCCGAAGGCGCCGCCACGGTCATCAGCGAGGATGACATCGAACAGGGCCGCTGGCGGGTGAATCCGGCGGTCGCGGAATCCGTCGCGGATGGCGATGAGTCCTGGCTGCGACGCTATGCCCTCCACTACGTGCGCGCGCTCACCGCCAGCCGCTACCCGCTGATGGTCTGGCCGTACCACGCGATGCTGGGGGGCATTGGACATGCGCTCGTGTCCGCGGTCGAGGAAGCCGTATTCGTGCACGCCATCGCACGGCGGACGGCTACCAGGTTCGAGATGAAGGGAGGTAATCCGCTCACGGAGAACTACTCCGTGCTGAGCCCGGAGGTGCTGGAAGGTCCGGGGGGGTATCCGGTTGCGGAGAAGAACCTCGCCCTCGTCGAGCATCTCCTCGCCTTCGATGCCGTGATCGTCGCGGGGCAGGCCAAGAGCCACTGCGTCGCGTGGACCGTCAGCGATCTGTTGGGCGAGATTCGCCAACGCGATCCGGCCCTCGCACATCGGGTGTATCTGCTCGAGGATTGCACGTCCCCGGTCGTCGTGCCGGACGTCGTCGATTTCACGGAGCCCGCCGCCGCCGCGTTCCGGCGATTTGCCGAGGCGGGGATGCACGTGGTTCGCTCCACCGAACCGCTCGAGGCCTGGAACGGCTTCCCCGTGTGACGTCCCCGTCCTGTGTCACCATTCTCACCGTCTCACACACGTTGACCATGACCACTCACGAGTTTGGACGCTTCTTCCTTCCGGGACCGACCGAGGTCCATTCCGACGTGCTGTCAGCGATGGTGCGCCCGATGATCCCCCATCGCAGCAGCGACATGGTTGCTCTCCTTCAGGGACTCGAGGCACCACTGAGAGATCTCTGGCGCACCGAGCGCGCGGTCTACGTGGGCACGTGCTCGGCGACGGGCTTCATGGAGATGGCGGTGCGGTCGGGCGTGCAGCGTCGGGCGCTCTCACTGGTCGGAGGCGCGTTCGGTGAGCGGTTCGCGGGCATCGCCGCCGCCGCCGGTCGGGAGGTCGTCCGCCTGGACGTGCAACTGGGCCGCACCTGCGAGCCGGACATGCTGCGCGACGCCCTGAAGCGGTCGGACGTCGACGCCGTCACCCTCGTGCACTCGGAGACCTCGACGGGTGCGCTTGCACCACTGGAGGAACTCGCGGCGGTGGTCCGGGACTTCGATGACGTGGTATTGCTCGTCGACGCCGTGACGTCGTGTGCGGGCAGTCCGGTGGAGACCGACGCGTGGCAGCTCGACTTCGTGTTGACGGGATCGCAGAAGGCGCTTGCGTTACCCCCTGGGCTGGCCTTGGCCGTCGCCTCCGAGCGCATGATTGCGCGTGCCCACCAGGTCCCGGAGCGTGGGGCCTACCTGGACCTCCTCGCCTACCACGCCGCCGCCGCCAACTATCAGCCGACCAACACCCCGGCGGTGTCCTTGCTGTACGCCCTTGAGGCGCAGATGGAGCGCATCAAGGAGGAGGGTGGAATCGAAGCGCGTTGGCAGCGCCACCACACGATGCAGCAGCAGGTCGAGGCCTGGGTCGGTGGCCGGGGGGGCGAGTTCGGGTACGCCTTCCTGCCGGAACCGGGCCGCCGGTCCTGGACCGTGTCATGCCTGCGGGTGCCGCACGGCATGAGCGGCCGGAACATCGTGCAGGCGATGAAGCGTCGTGGTTGGGTCATCGGCTCCGGCTATGGCCCGCTGAAGGAGGAGACCATCCGGATTGGCCACATGGGCGACCACACGCCGGAGCGGCTGCGCGAGCTGCTCACAACGCTGGGGGAGGTCACTGCGGCATGAGCTATGTCATCGTCGTGGCCGATCGCGTTGCCGAGGCAGGGCTCCGCCTGTTGCAGTCGGAGTCCGATTTGGAGGTGGTATCGGTCGCGGGTGCGCCCGAGCGATTAGCGACTGAGCTGCAACGCGCCCACGCCCTGCTGGTTCGCTCGGACACGCGGGTGACGGCGGAGCGCATCGACGCGGCGCCGCATCTGATGGTGATCGGCAGGGCCGGCACCGGGGTGGACAATATCGATGTCGATGCCGCCACACGCCGGGGGATTGCCGTACTCACCGCTCCGGGTGCGAACACCGTGAGCACGGCCGAGCACACGATTGCACTCCTGCTCTCGCTGCTACGACGCATCCCGTCGGCTGCGGCCTCGATGCGGGAGGGACGGTGGGATCGCAAGCAGTTCGCCGGCAGCGAGCTCTTCGGGAAACGACTGGGTATCGTCGGACTCGGACGTATCGGGATCCGAGTTGCCCGCGTTGCGCGGGCGTTCGGCATGTCCGTCGTTGCGTACGACCCGTACCTGCCGCGGGATCGAGCCGATGAAATAGGGGCCGAGCTGCTGTCGCTCGAAGAGGTCCTCGCGTCCGCGGACGTCGTGACCCTCCACCTGCCCCTCACGGACGAGACGCGACACCTGATGAACCGGGAGCGGTTTGCGGCCATGAAGCCGGGCGCCGTGCTGGTGAACGCTGCCAGGGGAGGACTGATCGACGACGTCGCGTTGTTGGAGGCGATTGCGTCGGGCGCCGTCGCAGCAGCGGCGCTGGACGTGTTCGAGCGCGAGCCACTCCCGCCCGAGTCGCCGCTCCGCCGCTCAGAGCGCGTGTTGCTCACACCGCACTTGGCCGCCTCGACCGCGGAGGCGCAGGACCGAGTGGCGGTGGAGATCTGTAGCTTCGTGCGAGACGCCCTCCTCACCGGTGCGCTTCGCGGTGCCGTGAACCTCCCCGGCATTTCGAGCGACGTGCTGGCCAGAATGTCGGGCGCGCTCGAGTTGGCGCGACGGTTGGGCCGCCTCGCGGCCAGCCTCGTTGCCGGTAGGGTCGAGACGATCGAGGTGACGTTCGGCGGTGGTGATGAAGCGGCGCCACGGCCGGTGATGCTGGCCGCGCTCGAGGGCGCGCTGACGGCGATGGGACTCGACCGGGTAACGCTGGTGAATGCCAGCGAGCTTGCCCGGCAGCGGGGGATCCGCTGCACCAGGCAGGTGGGGCGTCCGCTCAGGGGCTTCGAGACCACCGTCGGGGTGACCGCAGCGTCCGAGTCTGCTCGGGTAACCGTGATGGGTGCGGTCGTCGGCGATGGAGTGGGGCGGCTGATCCGCATCGATGAGTACGGCGTCGACGTACCCGCAGAGGGGTGCGTGATCGTCCTGCGCAATCGCGACGTTCCCGGGGTTATCGGGAAGGTCGGCCACGAGCTCGGCGCGGCGTCGATCAACATCGCCTCGTACCACCAGTCCCGCGCTGACGAGCCGGGGGGCGATGCGTTGGCGGCCATCGTCGTGGACCAGATCCCGCAGGCCGCAGTGATCCAGGCACTCCAGACCATCCCGGAGGTTGTGGACGTTCGGGTGGCGCGGCTCGGCGGCTGACGCCCGGCCGCCGGTCACGGTTACATTCCCACGGATATGACGCAGACGCAATCATCTCCCGAGCGGTACGATCCCGCGGCGGTCGAGGCAAGGTGGCAGCGTCGCTGGCGTGAGCGGCAGACCAATGCCACCGACCTCTCCGGCGCGGTGAGGCCGTACTACAACCTGATGATGTTCCCCTATCCGTCGGCCGAAGGGCTGCATGTGGGGAACGTCTTCGCGTTCGTCGGCGCCGACGTCCACGGACGTTTCCGCCGTCTCCAGGGATGGGACGTGTTCGAGCCGATCGGGTTCGACGCGTTCGGCATCCACTCTGAGAACTACGCCCTCAAGGTCAACACGCATCCGGCCGAACTGATCCCGCGCAACATCGCGCGGTTCCGCGAGCAGTTGACGCGTGTCGGCCTGATGCTCGACTGGGACCACGAAGTGCAGACCACGGATCCGCGCTACTACAAGTGGACCCAGTGGATCTTCCTCAAGCTGTTCGAGGCCGGCCTCGCAGTGAAGAAGAAGGCGCCCGTGAACTGGTGCCCCGAGTGCAAGACGGTCCTCGCGAATGAACAGGTGATCGACGGGCGGTGCGAGCGCCATCCGGACACACCGGTGACGCAGCGGTTCCTCGAGCAGTGGTTCTTCCGGATCACGGCGTTCACCGAACGGCTGCTGGAGAACCTGCAGCGGATCGATTGGTCGGAGTCGACCCGGCTGATGCAGACGAACTGGATCGGTCGCTCGGAGGGCGCGGAGCTGGTGTTCCGCACCGAGTACGGCACGCCGATCGAGGTCTTCACGACGCGCCCCGACACCGTGTTCGGTGCGACGTACATGGTGCTCGCTCCGGAGCACCCACTCGTACAGGTCCTCACGACGGACGAACGACGGGAGGAGGTCGACGCATACCGGCGCCGCGCTGCGGCGATGGATGTCGTGACCAGGCGTGTCGGCGAGAAGGAGAAGACCGGGGTGTTCACCGGCGCCACCTGCCGGAACCCGGCCACGGGCGAACAGGTGCCCGTCTGGATCGCCGATTACGTGCTGATGGAGTACGGCACCGGGGCCATCATGGCGGTGCCTGCGCACGACGAGCGCGACTACGCCTTCGCGCTCACGTTCGGACTGCAGATCCGGCAGGTGGTCGAGCCCCCTGCCGGGACGCCCGTCGACGCACCCGCGCCGCGGCCGGATGTGCCGCCGCTCTACACGGGGTGGGAGGGCACGCTCGTCAACTCGGAACGGTTCGACGGTATGACGCCGACGGACGCCGTCCCGGCCATCACCGAGTGGCTCGAGTCGCAAGGCGCCGGGAAGAAGCGGGTGCAGCACCGTCTCCATGACTGGTGCATCTCGAGGCAGCGCTACTGGGGACCACCGATTCCGATCATCTACTGTGCGCACTGCGGTACCGTGCCCGTGCCGGAAGTGGATCTGCCCGTCGAGTTGCCGCCGCTCGAGGATTTCCGGCCCGACGAGAGTGGCGTCTCACCGCTCGCCCGCAACGAGGACTGGTACCAAGTGCCGTGCCCGACGTGCGGGGGCGATGCCCGTCGAGAGACGGACGTCTCGGATACCTTCCTCGATTCGGCGTGGTACTTCCTGCGCTACCCGTCCAGCGACTTCGACGATCGCCCGTTCGATCCGACGCTGACCGACAAGTGGCTGCCGGTGGATTCCTACATCGGCGGGAACGAGCACGCCGTCCTGCACTTGATGTACTCCCGTTTCATCACGATGGCGCTGCACGATCTCGGCCACCTGGCGTTCGAGGAGCCGTTCACGCGCTTCCGGGCGCACGGGATGATCGTCAAAGACGGCGCCAAGATGTCGAAGTCGCGGGGCAACGTCGTCATTCCCGACGAGTACATCGCTCGGTGGGGCGCGGACACGTTCCGCATGTATCTCATGTTCCTCGGCCCGTACCAGGAGGGTGGTGACTTCCGGGACGAGGGCATCTCGGGCATCCGACGGTTCCTCGACAAGGTCTGGGGGCTGGTGAACGCGGCGACATTCGAGGGAGGCGAGATCACCGCGCCCACGATGCGGAAGCTGCATCAGACCATCCGTGGGGTCGCGGAAGATCTCGAGGAGCTGCGCTACAACACGGCGATCGCGAAGCTCATGGAGTACGTGAACGTGCTGCGCGGCAAGGGCTCGGATGACGCGTCGGTACCCGATGTGTGCAGCGAGCTGCTCGAGCCGCTCGTCGTCATGCTTGCTCCCTTGGTGCCGCACTTTTCGGAGGAGTGCTGGGAGCGGCTACGGCATGACACGAGCGTCTTTGACGCGTCCTGGCCGGTCTTCGAAGCGGGGCTCGCCGAGGAGGACCACGTGGAGCTCGTGGTGCAGGTGAATGGCAAGGTCCGCGGTCGTGTGTCCGTGCCCGTCGGGATCGCACATGAAGATGCCATCAGGCGCGCACTTCAGCTCGAGAGCGTGAAGCGGTTCGTCGAAGACAGACCGCTCCGGAAGACGATCTACGTCGAGGATCGCCTGGTCAATCTGGTCGTGTAAGCGGCGCACGCACCGCACCGGCCCGGTCGGGCAGCACCTCACCGCACCAGATCGGCGTATTCCGGATGTCGCGCGATGTAGGCTGCGACGAAGGGGCAGACCGGCCGCACGGCGAGGTCGTGGCGCCTGGCATGCTCCAGCCCAGTCCGTACCAGTGCCGCGCCGATGCCCCGACCCTCCATGTCCTTCGGCACGCCGGTGTGGGTGAAGACGATCCGTCCGGGGACCAGCTGATATTCCAGCACGGCGGTCACGCCGCCGTCCTGGATCTCGAAGCGGTGGTCGTCCGGGTTGTGCACGACCTCGGCACTCATGTTCCCTCCTGCGTTCGCTGGATTCCCCGGGGACGCGCGCCGGATCGCAGCCACCCGGCTGCTGCCCAGGCAAGCCGCTCCCGTGTAGGCAGTGACGCGGCGGCCAGCTGATCCGCGGGATAGCGGCCGACATTCCGACCAGGAAACATGGCGTTGCACCCGGTCGACAACCACCATGGACGGACCCCGGACCGGGCAGTCGGCCCGTGTCGCCGGGTGGTCTGCGACCCTCAGCCGATGGAGCGCATCTATACATTCGGGCAATGGCTGAACTGACCGCGGTGGCGCTGGACGAGCTCGCAATCCGGCGGGCAAAGACGGGTGACCTCGAGGCACTCGAACAGGTGTACCGCGCCTACGAGGGAACGGTGTACACGCTCGCACGGCGGATCTGCCGCATGCCCGAAGAGGCCGAGGATGTCCTGCAGGAGACCTTCCTGGAGGTGTGCCGGTCGATCGGGCGGTTCCGCGGGACCGCGCCAGGCAGTCTGACGGCTTGGGTCAAGCGAGTGGCCGCCAGCAAGGCCCTGATCCGGATTCGGTACGAGAAGTACCGCGATACCGAGGCGCTTGCGGAGGACGGTGGATGGGCCGGCTCACGGGATGGCGACGTCGGTCTGCAGCTGGATCTAGAAGCGGCACTGGCCCGGCTGTCGGAGACGTCACGAGCGGTGGTATGGCTGCACGACGTTGAGGGATACACGCACGAGGAGATCGCCGAGTTGATGGGGAAGACGGTGAGCTTTTCCAAGTCGCAGTTGTCGCGTGCGCACGCCCGGTTGCGGGCCTTGCTCCGCGGGGAGGAGGATCGATGCTGAGGCACTGCACGATCTCGGAACTGCTGGCCCTCAGGGATGGTGAGGGCAGCACGGCGACGCGAACGCACGTGGACGGGTGTGCCGAGTGTGCGGCCGAGTCGGACCGGTTGTATCAGCGCACGGCAGGCCTGAAGGCACTCGCGAGTCTGACTCCGCCGCGCGACCGCTGGCCAGTGGTTCGCAAGGCACTCGAGGTGGAGCGGCGCGGCACGACGTGGTCGCGCGTGCGGTGGGTGGGGCTGGCGGCAGCTGCGGTGCTCGTCGGTATCGTCGGTCTGCAGGCGATTCCCGGCGGCACGCCGGCGGACGATTTGGCGGCGCGGGAAGTGGCGGGCCTTGTGGAAGAATCACAGGAACTGGAGGCGCTCCTGGGTTCGTTCCAGCGGCCCGGTCGGGTCGTAAACGGCATGACGGCGGCGACGATCGCCGACCTCGAGGACCGGATTGCCGTGATCGATCTCGGCATCACCCGCGCACAGGCCGTTTCGGCATCATCCGACGCGATGGCCGATCTGTGGCGAGAGCGGGTGATGCTGATGGACCGCCTGGTGAGTACGCACGTACAGCAGGCGACGTACGTGGCCTACTGAAGGACAACAACGTCCGGAGACGGTCCTTGACGGTCCGTGCCGGCTCTCGAAGGAGTGACATCATGCGACGGTTAGCATCGAATCTCGCGATCCTCGCGCTCCTGCTAGTACCCGCCTGGTCGGGATCGGCGGCGGCACAGGAGAAGGAACAGCCCGACCTGCAGGCGGCAGAGCGCCGGGCTGCGGAAGCTGAGGAGGCACTGCAACAGGCGAGGGAGGAGCTTCGGCGGTCCCGCGGTGATGAGGCGAACCGGGCGCTCCGCGAGGCAATCGAGGCACTGCGGCTGGCGCAGCGGGAGCTGCGGTCCGACGAGTACCGAGAGCTCTTCGGGCGGCTCCGGGTCGTCGAGCCCGGGAATTTCAGCGTCTTCGTGTCGGAAGATCGTCCGAAGATGGGCGTGCTGCTCGAGGATACGGACTGGCGAAGTGAGTGGGACTCGCTCGGTGCCAAGCTGAGTGCGGTAACGCCGGGAGGCCCAGGTGACGAGGCAGGCCTCAAGGCCGGAGACGTCATCGTGAGTGCGAACGGGCGGGCCCTGGGACGTTCCGACCGACGCGGCGACTCACCCAACCAGAAGCTCGTGGAGATCATCGGAGAGCTGGAAGAGGGGGACAAGCTCAGCGTCGAGTATCTCCGGGATGGCTCCCGGGGCAAGGCGGATGTCGTGGTTCGAAAGATGGAGCCCGCGGCCTTTGCCTACTCGTTTGCCGGCGACTCCGGAGCGTACAACTTCCGGGTGACGCGCCCGGAGCTGGCCTGGACGCTTGAGCGAGAGCTGCCGGAGAACGTCGCGCGGGTGCGCAGCGGCGTGCCGACCGTGCTCTCGTCATGGATGCCGTTCCCCTGGTTCGACATGGAGCTCGCTGAGCTGAATCCCGATCTCGGCGCGTACTTCGGGACGACCGACGGTCTCCTGGTCGTGCAGGCACCGGAAAGGGACGACTTCAAGCTCAAAGGTGGAGACGTGATCCTGAGTATCGACGGCCGTGAGCCGACCAGTCCCGCGCATGCCTTGCGGATCGTGCGCTCTTATGAGCCGGGCGAGACGATGAGCATCGAGATCATGCGTGACAAGCGGCGGCAGACCCTCTCGGTGACCGTCCCGGAGCGGGAACGCGGGTTCCTGTTCGACGAGTACCGTAAGTAGCTGAGCCCCGGGCGCTGATCGTGCGACGGGGGTCGGCGGCCGAGCCGTCGGCCCCCGTTCGTCATGGACTCACCGTCTCGTGCCGAACAGGATGGCGTTCGTGAGCAGGCGAGCCGGTCCGCGCCAGAACGCGCGGTACAGCGGATCGTGGGCGAAGACGATGACGTTGCCACGGCCTTGCCGTTCGGCAGCCGCCCAGACGGTCTTGCGAAGGGTCTCCTCTGTGTTCCCGGGCCAAGCGAAGCCTGCGAGCAACAGCGAGTCACCCACGAATACCACGGGATTGTCTCCACGGGTCGAGGGAGCGAGTCTCGTGCCGCCCCGCACCAGGACCGGAAGGGACTGTCGCTCGAATCCCATCGTAAGCCAATGCGTAAGATCGAGAGTCGCTCGGAAGATGGACCCCGGTACGTACTCGGGGCGGTCCGGATCAGCTTCAGGCGACGCCAGCGGAGGTGTCAACTCGGGAGCGGACGGCAGGCTGTCCGCTGCATCCTTGGCGTCTCCCTTCTCGTCCTCATCGCCGAGCGCCTTCACGGAACTGAGCTTGACGTCCTCGTGCCCGGGGAAGAGAGCGGCGCCGTCGTACGCGATGAGCACGCCTCCGTCACGCACCCACTGCGAGAGTCGCTCGATCCCGCCTGACCCGAGTGCTCGACGGATCGCGGAGGGGCTGCCGCTCGGGACGATGAAGACATTGTAGTCGGAGATGGTATGCATCCGCCCGACCGACTCGAGCGCCACGGGGACGAACGGATAATGCAGCTCCTGCTCCAGGAAGTGCCACAGCGCGCCGTAGCTCGTGATGGAGATCCCCTCGCCGGCCGCCACGAGAATCCGAGGGGGGAAGACGGGATCCACGGCGTTGGAACCGATGCCGACCTGTCCGGAGTCGGGGAACGCCGACTGCACTGCCGTGACGGGAACGCCGAGCTCCGCCGCCAGGGCGGCGATCCGCGGGTGCAGCCCGGCGGCATTGCGTGACGTGCGGACAACGAACGTGCCCCGGGGGTAGGAATGGCCGTCTGCCCTGAGCGGGAGCGTGCTCACATTGAGCACGAACCCTTCGTCAGCCAGCGCGAGAGCGAGCTCGGCGGCGGCTTGGCGATCGTTCGGGAAGACGTAGGCGGAGCGCGCCTGCCCCGACACACCTCCGGGAGGTGCGAGTGCCCGGACGGCGTCGCCCGTGTCCGGCAGTGTGAGCGCCTCCGTTGCGAGCCCGGCGTCATCGGCGGTCCAGTACGCGTCGAGACCCATCGTGAGGGGCAGCGACCAGGCCGTCAGATCGTAGAACTCGTAGCGCTCACTGGTCGCCGCAGGGCCCCGGCGCCTGTTCCGCTCGTACTTCTCCACCTGCCGCCGGAAGAATGCGGTGTCCATCTCCGTGCGCGGCTCGAGCAACGCTCGGGCGATGCGACCCTGCGATTGCGCGAGATCGATGACGTACGTCCCGGCAGGGAAGGTCCGTCTCCGGGGCGGTGCATCGGCGCCCGCGAGGTAGTCATTGACGGGTGCGGTGTAGGGCTGCCGCAGGCGGGCCACGCGGACGCCCTGGCGCAGCAACCGCACCGCGAGCTGCGCGGCGTTGGTGGGGTCAGCGTCGGGTACCACGATCACGCGCCGCATGCGGCCGGTCCGCGCTTCCTCGATCGCCGTGCGGTGAAACGCGTAGTAATCGACGAGCCGGGCCTCGCGGTTCCTCGCGGCGGTCTCGACCGTCGCCAGCGCAGCCACGACGTTATGTGCGATACCCTCCTCGAACGTGATGACGGTCCCATCGTCGCGACGCCGTGCCAGCGTCTTGCCTCCGTCCGATTCGTACGTCATGCCGGTGGCGCCGTGCAGCGATGGCCCCGCATCGAAGTACCCCGCGTAGAAGAGATCGAAGACGTCGCGGGTGTAGTACTGCCAGCCGTAGCGGTCGAATGCCGCGGCGTTGCCCTGTCCGAACGTCTCCAGCCACTTCGCGGCGTGCGGTGGGAGATTCGGGTTCACCGGAGCCGCCGGAGGCGGGAAGAAATACTGCTCGGTGGTGCTGTGCAGATCGACGTAGACCTGGGGGTGCCAGCGGATCAATGTGCGGAGCATCGCGCGCGTCGGTTTCTGTGACAGCGCGATGAAGTCGCGGTTCATGTCGAACCGATAGTGGCCGTACCGTCCCCAGATACCCCACGGCTCGTTCCATTCGTAGGCGAACGGCTCGTCCGTACCGACCGCCAGCGAGTTGGACCACACCGCGAACCGTTCGTGACCATCGGGATTGCCGGACGGTAGGAGGATCACCACAGCCTCGCGCAACGCCTGGACGGTCGCTGGTTCCTCCGACGCGAGTAGTTGATACGCCACCCACATTGCCGCCTCGAATCCGGCCGGCTCGTTGCCGTGGATCGAGAAGGTGAGCATCACAGCCGTCGGGGTCCGGGCGGCGATCGCCGCTGCCTCCTCCGGACTCGTCGCCACCGCGTCTGCCAGGCGTGCGAGGTCGGACCGGATCTCGTCGATACGCGAGATATTCTCGGCTGCCGAGATGATCAGCGCGCGCATCACGCGGCCCTCCTCGGTGATGCCGATCTCCTCGATGCGGACTCGATCCCCGGCGGCCGCAACCATCGAGTCCAGAACCGCGCGCTGCTCGGCGTACTGGGTATGGCGTGTGCCGGCCGTGTAGCCGAGCACGGCGTCCGGGCGCGCGACCGCGGCACGGTACGGGCCGCGTCCGTAGAAGTCGAAGGTCTCTTGCGCGAGGGCCGATCCGGCGGCCACGAGCAGACACGCGAGCACCATCGGAATGCGAGTGGAACGCAGCATCACCTGAGGTCCTGGTGTGATTTGGCGAGGTACCGGTTGACCGGGGCGAAACCTATGTCTCGGCGGGATTCTGCGCGAGTGATCGGCTCCGAGGAGGAACGGGATCTTGACGTCGCCGCGATATGTGCGATATTACGTGACGTAACATCCTGACGATGTATCCCGTAGTATCGGAGACCCTTGGAGGCATGGAGCAATGAGCAACACATGGAAATGGGGTTTCGGCCCCGAATTCTGGGGATTCCGCGGTCAAGCGGGTCGCCGCCGCCGCGTGTGGTTCGAGCCGGGCGACATGAAGTACGTGATCCTCAAGCTGTTGCGCGACAAGCCGATGCACGGCTACGAGGTGATGAAGGCCCTGGAGGAGCACACCCAGGGCTGCTACAAGCCCTCGCCGGGCACGGTGTATCCGACACTGCAGTGGCTCGAGGATGAAGGCCTCGTCCGCAGCGAGGAGCAGGAGGGCAAGAAGGTGTACCACATCACGGATGCCGGTCGTGCGTTCCTCGATGAGCACAAGTCGACGGTCGAGGACATCTTCGATCGGGTCGAGGAAACGATCGACAGTCTACTGAGCGATCCGATGCCGGAGGTGACGCGGCTGGTCGGACGGCTGGTGACGCAGGCGTACCGCGCGACCTGGAAACTGCGCGACGACGAGGAACGCCAGAAGAAGGTGCGGAATATCCTCGAGCGCGCGGTCGGGGAGATCGAAGAGCTGGTGGCGTAGGATCGGGGGATCGTCGGACCGTGCCGCCGATCCCACGGTCCACGATCGCACGATCCCCCGATCGACGATTCCGTCGTCAGTCGCCCCCCTCCTCCAATGGGGCGTCGTCCCGCAGTCTGCCCTCCTGCTGCAAGACCCGGCGCAGCAGGAACTCGATCTGCCCGTTCACGCTGCGCAGGTCGTCGCGGGCCCATCGCTCGAGGGCGTCATAGGTCCTCGGATCGAGCCGCAGGAGAAACGCCTTCCGTTCGGGCACGTCACTCCTACTGGTACAGCGAGCCGGTGTTCACGACGGGCTGCGTACCCCGGTCGGAGCACAGCACCACGAGCAGGTTGCTTACCATCGAAGCCTGGCGCTCCTCGTCGAGCGTGATGATGGCCTTCTCCGAGAGCTGCTCCAGCGCCATCTCGACCATGCCGACTGCCCCGTCGACGATCTTGCGACGTGCGGCGATGACCGCACTCGCCTGCTGACGCTGCAGCATCGCGTGGGCGATCTCGGGCGCGTACGCGAGATGGCTGATCCGTGCCTCCATGACCTCCACGCCGGCCTTGTCCAGCCGCGCCTGGATCTCCGTCAGCAGCTGGTCCGCAATTTCGGCGGTGTGGCTGGTGAGGGCCATCTGCTCCGTTTCGTGGGCATCGTAGGCGTAGCGTGTCGCAAGACCCCGCAGCGCGGACTCGCTCTGGACGTGGACGTATTCCTCGTAGTCGTCCACCTCGAACAGCGCCTCGGCTGTGTCGATCACCCGCCACACGACCACGGCCGCGATCTCGATCGGATTGCCGTTGACGTCGTTCACCTTGAGCTTCCCCGTCTCGAAGTTGCGCACCCGGACGGAGAGCTTGCTCTTGGTGTAGAACGGATTGGCGTACCGGAGTCCCGCCGTCCGCGCGGTGCCAACATACTTCCCGAACAACTGGAGCACGCGCGCCTCGTTCGGGTTGACCACGAAGAGCCCCGCCATCAGGAAGAACACGACTACCGCCGCCATTGACGCGGCAATGATCTGCCACGGATTCTCCGCACGCACGGCCGATATGAACCACCACGTCACGATCGCCAGTGCAAACAGGAATCCCACGAGTGCGACATAGCCCGACGCCGCCGGCCGCTCCTTCTCTCTGATCATCGAAGCCTCCCATATATGGTATCGCTATGATATCATATAGATACTACCTTGTCAATATGGCGAGCGTCGGCGGCTGCCCCACTCGGTTCGCCGCGGCTCGCAACCCTGCGGCATGCTCCGGCATCTGTTGGGGTACGCCGTGCAGCGGCGGTCGCCTTCGTGCTATCATGTGATCCGTGAGGAGGTGGTGTGACCGAGAATCCCGGCAGCCGGAGCGACGACGCCATCGTGGAACGGGGACGGTGGCTTGCAGCGGGCGCGGTGGCCCTCGCCTTCGCCGGTGCGGCCGTGCTGCTTGTGACCGTGCTGACCACGCTCGAGTACGACTTCGAGGAGGGTGCCCTCGCGCCGTTCGGCCCGGCCCGGGGTGCCATCGTGCTCGTGGCCGGGAGCGCGCTGGCCGGCGTGGTCCTCTTCTCGGGCGTCACGTGGCGACGCTGGGCCGCCACGCTCGGGTACGCAGCCGGAGCGAGTTGGCTGTTGTTTCTTGCCGAGTTCGAGCCGGCGGTGTTGCCGGCTGTCGTTGCGGCCGCTCTATGCCTGGGCGTTGCGACGCTCGTCCTGCTGGTCCCGTCCTCGGTACAACGTTTCTTTGCGGAGCACGAGGCGAGGGGAGGTCGGCTCGCTCAGCCGCTCGGCCAACTCGCATCGGCGTCCGATGCGCGCCGCTGGATTGCGACCATCGATCACTGGAGCGAGACCGGTGTGCTCACCCGACGTGAGCGAGAGCGCCTGAGCCGTACGCTCCATGCCTGGGCATCCTCGCATCCTGACATGCGCGACCGGTTTGCGGACGACCTCGAGCGCCTCACCCCGAAGCGCACCGTGCGCGCCGCGGTCGACATGCTGCGCCGCCCTCTCGGCAGGATCCTCCGCCGATCGCGAGCAGCGTCTTAGCGCCCTGTCGGGGTCACGCCGGGAGAATCCTGAGATACTGCTTCCACGGTCCGACCTCGGCGTCGTACCGTCGTGCCATCGTGCGGACGATCTGACCGATGTGGCCGAGGTCGTGCACCGTCCACGTCGCGATGAGTTGTCCGAGCGTGACGCACCCGAATTCCGGATGGGTTCCGGTGCGCGACAGGTCGGTCTCGCCGAGCTGCCATCCCTCCAGTGTCGCGAGGCTCGCGTCGCGCAGCTCGCGGAACTGGGTCAGGAGATCGTCCAGCGAGTGGCCTTTCGACGCTTCGCGCTGCGCAAATCGGTCGAAGGGCTCGAAGGGCTGTCGCTCGCCGTGCTGCAAGATGATCTGTGCACGCGGAATCCAGTCGGTGCGCTCTCCATGGATGAGATGGCCTACGACGTCGAACGCGCTCCAGGTGTCTCCGCCCTCGGTGGCGTGCGCCCAGGCCGGCGGCAGACCACGCAGGAGTGCGTCGAGCGTGTGCGGGGTACGGTGGAGGATGGTGACGGCTTCGGACAGCGTGATGGCCATGACGGATGCGCTCCTGTCGATCATCAATCCCCGTAGTGCTCGAACCGTCGCAATCGCAAACCGAGGAGCAACAGGCCAGCACCGGCGGCGAGGAGGAGAGGGCCCTTTCCGGTCGGGTGCCACACGTCCCGGGCGCGTCGCCGCGCGCGGTCGAGCCGCTGCACGGCACGATCCAGCTCGGCCGTTTGGTCCGCCAGCGCCGCATCGTACTGGGGAAGGGCCGGGTCGCCGACAGCCTCCGCGTCGCGGGTGAGGACGCTCAGCGAGTCTACGGCCCGGGTGAGTGACGTGGTCCACTCTTGATAGGATGCGACCGTGCCACGGGCGCTCGCCGTGAGCAGGAACGGGCTTGCCAGGACGACAGCCCCGAGGACCAGGAGCCACCGGTAGAGTCGGGGGGTACCGCCGATCCGATCGAGTAGCACGATGGCCTCAGTCTCCAGCCTGCAGCGCCGCGGCGCTGGTGCGTAGGAGATGCCATGCGCGCTCGACGTGCCGTCGCTCGGTATACGTTCCTCCGGTCGCGAGGCGGAGCGCGAAGCGGTCGGCGAGCATGGTGTGAGTGAGGAAGACCGATCCCGACGCGTTCACCGCTTCGAGCAGCCGTCGGTTGAACGCATCGCTCCCACGGTGCCGGAAACAGACGAGGTTGAGGGGCGCGGGCGCCACGATCTCGAACTCCGCGTCGGCCTCCACCCACTCGGCGAACGCTCTGGCCAATGCGACGTGCCGCCGAATGTGTCGCCTGAGCCCCTCGATGCCGTAGTGTCGGATCACGAACCAGAGCTTGAGTGACCGGAACCTCCTTCCGAGTGGCACGTGCCAGTCACGGTAGTCGAATACCGCTCCGGATTCCGTGGCCTTGTTGCGCAGGTACTCCGGCAGCACTGACAGCGTACGGATCAAGGCGGCACGGTCGGCGACGTAGAAGCAGTCACAATCGAAGTTCGTGAGCAGCCACTTGTGCGGGTTGAAGCAGTAACTGTCCGCCTGATCCACGCCATCGTGGAGCCAGTGGAATTCCGGGCAGACGGCTGCGCTGCCGGCCAGCGCCGCATCGACGTGCAGCCATACGCCCTGCTCACGGCAGATCGTTCCAATGGCCCCGACCGGGTCGACGGCAGTCGACGAGGTCGTGCCGACCGTCGCGCACACCATACAGGGGGTGGAGCCGGCCGCAGCATCCGTGGCGATGGCGTCAGCCAGCCGGTCCGGGCGCATGGCGAAGCGCTCGTCAGTGTCGATCAACCGGAGGTTCTGCCGGCCGATCCCAGCGACGGCCACGGCCTTCTCGAGGGAGGAGTGGGCCTGTGCTGAGCCGTACACGATCAAGCGTCGATCAACGCCGGACTCATTGACTGCGTATCCGGAAGCACGCTCGCGAGCGGCGAGCAGCGCGCACAGCGTCGCGGACGACGCCGTATCCTGGATCACGCCGCCGCCTCTGGCCGTGGACTTGAACGAGGGCGGCAGGTGCAGCATGTCGACGAGCCAATCGAGCACGTGCGCCTCGAGCTCCGTGCACGAGGGACTCGAGGTCCACAGCATGCCCTGCACGCCGAGGCCGGCAGAGACGAGATCTCCGAGGATGGCCGGAGGGGACGCGTTGGCTGGGAAGTAGGCGAAGAAGCTCGGTGACTGCCAGTGCGTGAGTCCGGGAACGACGATGCGGTCGAGGTCTGCGATGATCTGTTCCCACGGTTCACCCGCAAGTGGCGCCGCATCGGGCAGCTTGCGCCGGATCTCGCCCGGCTCGCTGCGCGACAACACCGGGTAGTCCTCGATCTGCTCGAAGTAGCGTGCCACCCACTCGAGTATCGCAGCGCCCGCCCGACGAAACTCGTCGGGGCTCATGTGCATGGGCTGGTCGTCGGTCACGGTATGGCCCGCACGGTGGGTGCCGCGGGGTGACAGTAGGTTACCAGTGCCGACATCACCTCGCGCTGCTCCGTTCGGCCTGACGGTCGGTTCAGCGGCACACCGCCGACCACGAGGGCTGACGAGCCTCCACCGTCGAGGTTGAGCGCGTCGACGGCGCCGAGATCCCGCATGATGACGGCCAACTCGACGAGATCCACGCCACGGCTCTCCGGCTGGCGGCCGTCCACCACGAGTACGATGAGATGCCCGTCCGCGGTCCGGCCGGCGGCCGTTCGGGGGTGCACGTTTGGAATCGCGCTACCGAAGAAGACCTCTTCGGCTGCGGTGATCCGCACCGTCCCCTGCCACAACAGCATCGGACCGGCGCTCACTGCGTCGCGGACCCCCCATAGCGAGTCAGTCGAGCTCGGCAGCTCGGCCGGAGCGCCGGGCACGTGCGGCGGGGGCGCCGACAAGGCGAACAGGCTGTCGTGCCGGGTGGTCGCCCAAGCCAGCTCGATGCGATCATCGTCCGTGAACCCAATGGCGGCGCGAGCGACGGGATAGGACGTGCGGTCGCGTGTGACCGTCCGGGTTGCCGGTGCCCGGATCGTGCGGTCGATGTACAGCAGGCCGGCGTGCATGGCGGGCGTCAGGTTCATCGCGAAGTAGCCGGCATTCACCGCCAGACAGGCGTGGGGCATCTCGGCGAAACTGCTGACAGTCTCCCTGCGGTCAGTCGAGTCGTCGGAGAGTACAACGTGCGTCTCGATGTCCGGACTGCGCTCCTCGATGCGTGCGTACCAGGCACGCAACGGCATGGTGGCACTGCGTCCGGCGTACACCTCCACGCCCGGCGGCAGTGCGGCATTGAGGGTATCGATTGCGGTCCAGGTGAGCGACTCGGATACCGCACCCCCGCGCTCGCCCGTACAGCTGCCGACGGCGGCAGCGAGTGGAACAAGAACGATGACTGCCCGCGTCACGCTCACGCGTGTGTCTCGCCCTCTGGCTTGACGGCCAGCACCTGCACGACGGCGCCGAAGCCCACGTGCAGCCGACCTTCGTGCACTTCGCGCTCGACCTCCCGCGCGATCTCGAAGCGGAGTCCCTCGAGCTCAGCCCGCAACTCACCGAGGCTCACGAGTAACTCGCGCACGGGAGGTCCACCCGTGCGATACTCGAGTTGCTTCGGCGTGTAGGCCTCGAGAATGAAGACGCCACCCGGCCGGAGGCCGGCTACGACCCGACGGTGGAGATCGTGTCGGTCGTCCTCCGGCAAGTGGCAGAAGATGGAGATGATGCCATCCCAGGAGCCGGGATCGATGGGGTGGGTCCGGATGTCCGTGACCTCGGTGCGGATTCGCACCCCACACTCTGCGGCGAGTGCCTGCGCCTTGGTGAGCCCGACCTTCGACGCATCGATTCCCAACACGTCGAAACCGTGCTGGGCGAGAAAAGCCGCGTTGCGTCCCTCCCCTTCGCCAAGACTCAGGATGCGACCGCGGGGGATCCTGTCGACTACCGAGCGGAGGAATCCGTTCGGCTCGATCCCATAGGCGTAGCCAGGCTTGCCGTAGCGCGCATCCCATTCGGAGCCCCCGGACATCGCCGTGGCCATCCTCAGTCCGCAACGAAGCCGACTGCGACGTGCGAGCCGTCGCAGAATGGCTTGGTGTTGGATGCCCCGCAGCGGCAGAATGCGGCCTTCTCGAACACTCCCCGATCCGCGCCCCGCCCATCGACCAGTGTGAAGTGACCGCGCACGAGGGTTGGCCCGTTGGTCTGCGGTGTGACCTCGAGGGCGCCATCGGGCGCGAATCCCGACGCTCCTCGCCTGACGACGGCACCCGGATCGGTGAACCCCCTCGCGTGATGCCCGCCGTCGCAGAGCGGCTTGTTGGTGGAGGCGCCACAGCGACACAGCGCGAGACGCAATTCCTCACCCGTCGTGCCGTCCGCCCTCTTGACGATGACCCGGCCTCGCAAGAAGAGGGGCCCGTCAGCCGAGACGGTGACCAGATTGGCGGATGGCGTTGGCTCGGGGCGGGCCGCCGCCTCGAGGCGCTCGTATGCCAGTGCGCCCGTCGGGCAACGAGATATCACGGCGGCGATGTCGTCTGCCGCGGCCTTCGACGGATCGATCCAGGGCCGCTGATCGGGATCGAATACGGCAGACAGCCCCCGCACGCACTCGGCAGCATGGATGCAGCGGACCGGGTCGTAGACGATCCGGATGGCAGGGCTCTCGTACGTGCGGACCTTCTCAGGCATGCGTCCTCCCCCGGCGCTCATGCAGCTCCGGTGCTGCCAAGCCCGCCGACGCGGTCGGTCGACCGGCCGACCTCCCCCTGCACCCACCGCGGCGCGGCGACCCGCACCACCACCACCTGAGCCACGCGCTCGCCGTGCTCGAGGACGACCGCACGGGGCGAGTCGTTCTTGGTCATGACGAGCCACTCGTCCGGGTAGTCGGCATCGATCGTGCCCGGTGCGTTCGGCAGGACCAGGCCCCGCCGGAACGCCATGGATGACCGCATGCGGATCTGGGCCTCGTGACCCGCAGGCAGTTGTGCGCGGAAGCCCGTCGGGACCAGCGCCACGTCGCCAGGCTCGAGACGCAATGAGCCGTTCGTGCGCACGGTACACTCCTCACCCGTCGCCCCGAGCACGACGCGCACCGCCCTGCCGCGCAAGTACGCACGCACGTCGAAACCCGCGGATGCCGCCGTGTGCCGCTCCGGCGGTGCGACGTCGTCGTGCAGCGGTTCGAATACGACGTGTAAGGACTGTTCGGTCATGCGATCCGCAGAAGGTGGATCCGATGCAGGTGCGGTAACTCAGCGCTCCGGGCCTGGAAGAGAGAAGATAGCAGTCTCAGGAGTGGTCGCCATCCGGGCGCCAGCGAAACTGCTCGAGCGAAAGCCGGCCCGCGTCATTGAACGTGACGCCCTCACGCTCCAGCCTGAAACGCTGTTCGACATCGCACCCGTCAGCCGCTCGCCGCACACTGATGAACCCGCGCGCGTTCACCACGCGGTGCCACGGCACGGTGGAGCCTTCGGGGAGGGCGTGCAGAGCGTAGCCGACCTGGCGTGCCATCCCGGCAAGTCCGGCCAGCTCGGCAACCTGGCCGTACGTCGCCACACGTCCGCGGGGAATCCGACGCACGGCTGCATAGACGCGCTGCCAGCGGGAGTCGGATTCGAAGCGCGTCGATCGTCGCGCACGCTCGCTGCCAGCGGTCGGAATCCGTGTCAGCGCGTCTCCACCGGCAACCGGTTCATCCGCCAGGCGCCCATGTCGCCTTCGAGATGGTACACCTGCTCGAAACCCGCCTGCCGCAGTACCGATTCCGCGTATTCGGTGCGCGGTCCGCCTTCGCAGTAGACCACGAGCGCGCGCTGCTTTGCCTCGGTCAGCTCGTCGAGCCGCGCGCCGACTTGGCGATGCGGGATGTTGATGGCTCCCGGTACGTGACCCATGCGGTACTCGTCTGGACTGCGCACGTCGAGCACCACCGGTGGACGCTCGCCGTTGAGGCGGTTCATCAAGTCGGCGGGTGTGATCGTCGCATGCTCGCTCGTCTCGCCGATGCAAGCGGTGACCGCGAGCCCGACGGCGAGCGTGACGACCGAGATGATGAGCCGACGCATCTCCTGCAACACCTTCCTCCATGTCCACGGGAACCCGTGTGCGCCTCGAAAGGACAGGGAAGTTAGTCGGAGCCCGGGAACGGTCGCAAACCCCGCCGACGGACTCATGGCGCCTCGACCCGGGGTCCCGTACCGACGGGAACTCGCAGTAAGCCAATCTGGCCGAGGTGATACGACCCGTGGTGCAGCAAGAAGGTCATCGCACGACGGAGCTTACGGCCGCGGACCGGAAAGTGGTGCGCAGCCGACGCGACTTCCCCAGCGGCTAAGCGGAGGCCGCGTCGTCGAGTCCCTCGAGAGCGTTCGGGAACAGTGCGAGGTTCGACTCCAGGACCTCGCCCGTCGGGGCGGCATTGCCCGACCTTCGCCTGTCAGAGGTCCTCGCACGCTTCAGCTATAAGTGTCGTTTGATTATTGTCCTAGACATTACCTTGACAACAGAGCGCCAGGCGGGTATCGTGGCTTCGGCGTCGTCCAAGGCGCGTCAATCCGCAGGGGAGACTGTAATGCGAGCAGAATTGGAACTCATCGAGGTCGTGTCGCGTGCCGGTGAGGCGCGGCGCACCGGACGGCGATACCAAGCCGCTCCCGAGCCGGAGCACCTCGAGCAGTCTCGCGTGGATGAAATCAGGATTCAGCGGGCGGTGCGAGAGATCCTGGCCGCAATCGGTGAGGATCCAGACCGGGAGGGGTTGCTCGACACCCCTGCGCGGGTCGCCCGGGCCTACGGCGAGCTGTTTGCCGGCATGCGCCAGGATGCCGGAGTGCATCTCGCAGGACAGTTCGACCAGGATCATGCTGGAGACGACGTCGTGATGCTGCGGGGCATCCCATTCAGCAGCATGTGTGAGCACCACCTGCTGCCGTTCACGGGCCGAGCCTACGTGGCGTACTTGCCGAACCATGGGAAGGTCACTGGCCTATCGAAGCTTGCGCGAACCGTCGATGTCTTTTCGCGGCGTCCGCAGCTTCAAGAGCGGTTGACGAGCCAGATTGCCGACGCGCTGGTACAGCACCTCGACCCGCGCGGCGTCGCGGTCTTGATCGAAGCCGAGCACTCCTGCCTGCAGCTCAGGGGCGCCTGCAAGGATGAAGCAGAGATGGTGACGACGGCGTTCCGCGGGGCGTTGGCCCACGACCGCGCGCTGAGGACGGAAGTGCTGGGCATGATGGGGAAGTAGCAACCCTCCGGTATCCAGCGGGCCGATCGCGGAGTGACGAGGAGAGGCGTCACTCCCGATCGGCAGCGACCGCATCGTCGTCCAGGACGAGACCGCTGCGCCAGAGCAGCCAGATCCACCATGCCTTGAGCGGACGCAGCGCCGCGAGCGCGGCAGTCGCCGCCACGGCGACGAGGACGGGCGCCAGCCACGGGAAGAACCCGAACCGCGATACGAGCATCAGGCCCGACGACAGTGCGGCGAGCCCGCCCACACCGTATGCCATCACCGTCGGGCCAAGCCAGTTGCCCGCGTAGCGGTCGAAGCGGACGCCGCACGCGCTGCACTCCCCGTACAGCACGAGCCAGCCGCGGAATAGGCGGCCGGAGCCGCACGCCGGGCATCGGCCCCCTGCCACGGTGTGCCACATGCCACCCGTCACGCCGCTTCCCTTCCGACCGCGCCGCCGCTACGCCGCCACGTTCGTCCGGCCAGCTGGAGTCGCCGGATCGACCAGATGCCGGCGGCAGGGCCGAGAGCGAGCAGGACGAATGCCCAGCGCCACGACCCCGCACCTGCGATCGCCGGAACGAGCTGGATCGTGAGCATCGTGAGCAGGAATCCGAATGACGTCTGTAGCGTGAGCGCGGTGCCGACGGCGTGCTGTGGGACGACCTCGGTGATCATTGCCGAGAACTGCGCCGAGTCGGCGACGACGAAGAAGCCCCAGAGCAATGCCAGTGCGAGCAGGCCCCGGAAGTCACCCCCGAAGACGATGCCGGCGAGCAGGCTGCATGCGCCGCTCGCCACGAGGGCGCGGATCACGAGCCGGTCGTAGCCTATGCGATCGGCCAGCCATCCGCCCCAGATGCAGCCGATACCTCCAGCCGCGATCACCGCAAACGCCGCCAGACTCAGCGCTGAGACGCGTACGTCCTGTGCGCCTGCGGCGGCACTCGCGGCGAGGAACACGGGAATCCACGTCCAAAAGGCGTAGAGCTCCCACATGTGCCCGAGGTAGCCTCCGGTGGCGAGGCGCCATTCTCGGTGGCGCACTACGGTGCCGACGAGTTGCCACGAGAACTGGCGCCGCGCGAAGGGATACGGACCGTCGCGGTAGCCGATGAGGATCAGAAGGGCTGCGAGGAAAGCGCCGGCGGAGACGGAGAGCACGACGAACGCGATTCCGCCGGGTACCCAGGCCTTCATGAGATAGGGTGCAGCCTTCCCAACCGTCAGTGCACCAACGATGGTCCCGATCGCCAACCCCCGCCCTCTGCGGAACCAGGTGGCCGCCATCTTCATGCCCGGCGGGTAGACGCCCGCGAGGAAGAAGCCCGTGGCGAACCGCAGGGCCAGTGCGGCTGCGTACCCCGGTGCCACAACGAGTGCCGCGTTGACGATGGCGCCGAGCGCAGCGCTCGCCGCAAAGTAGTGGCGCGCTGGGACGACGTCCGCCAGGTTGAGCACGGCTGCTGTCGCAGTGCCCGCCACGAAGCCGAGCTGGACGACGGTCGTGAGCCAGCCAGCCTGCCCGGCCGACAGGGACCACAGACTGCGAAACTCGTCCGACACGGCGTTCGCCGAGAACCACAGGGACATGCCCAGCAGCTCTGCGAAGGCAAGGAGCAGCAGGGTGAGGACGGCGCGTGACGGCGGTGAGGGATCGTGCGGCTCAACCACCGAGCGCCTCCCGCAACACCCTCGCAAGCTCCGAGTAATCGCCGCTCAGCAGGGCACGCCAGGTTTCACCCTGCCGCCCGAGGCTGAGGACGGCCATGCGCTCGATCGTGATGCCTTCGAGTGGGATCTCGACTCGGTACACGACGTGCGCCGTGTCCGATCCCTCCTTGACATGGCCGACCGGCTCCATGGACGAGCTCCGCAGAGCTTCGGTGAAGACTGGGAGTTGGCCACCGAGTGCACGGATGAAGTTCGCGAACACCGTAGTGTCGGAAAGGGCACGAGCTTCCGGCACCGTCCTGACCCCCAGCAGACGCTGCCGGAACTCGTCTGCCTCGGGAAGCGTGGAAGCGAAGAGCGGAGCGAGCAGCTCCCGCAGCTCCGTAAGTGCCGCGGGATGCGTTACCCGGGCAAGGGCCGCAGCATCCTCCGACCGCATCGCAACGAAATACTGCCGCGCGACGTCCTCGGGTGTCTCGGCTTGTGCGGCAAGCGAGGCCGGCCAGGCCACCCCGATGACCATGAGAGAAATACGTAGCATCAGGCGGAGCATGAGCGCTGGGTGATCATCCATCGGTGATTGGAGAGGCGCAGGGCAGCTGCGGGGGAGGTCACCGCAGCTCGTCCAGCCAGAACTTGACGGCCGTGAAGGTGTGGCCCAAGACGCACGTGTACATGCCCGCGGCGTACAGGTAGTGTGCAAGCTCGACGTTCGTTGTGTGCCAAGACCATCCGATGAGATACAGGCCCAGCGCGTACCAGGCAGCCGCTTTCAGCACGGCGCGTCGAACGACCCCGTGCCAGCGACGGTCCGCTTCGCTCTGCACCTCGAGATTCCGCAGCTCGCGCAGCAAGCGCTCGCGGCGCATCGGCAGCAGCGGTGTTCGCGTGTCGCCGGTCTCTCCCACCGGATGCCCTCCAGGGACTCGACCCTCGCACCTAGTATAGTACTCGCACGCGCTACGTAGAGCGGTCGGTCTCTATGGATGGGACCGGTCCCGAGCTCGGTGGCAAGAACGCCGGGCGTCGAAAAGCACCCGTCGAGGATCAGCGTGCCCGCGATGGACCTTGGCCTGCCGATGCACCTTCACGCTCTGGAGCCGCGCAGCAGGCCATCAGTCGTGATGGTCGGCTGGTCGCAGGTCTTCGGCGCCAGGCAGCTGGGCCGCGAGTCGGGCGGGGTCGTGAATCAGCACCGGCAAATGCTGCGGGCAGATCCAGAGGTCCGCACCGCGATAGTGGAGGTGGACGAGCGGGACCTCCGCGTCAGGGCGGTCGCACGCGATGCAGGCACGAGAGGTGTCGGGCATGGGACTCCTTGATGGAGAGGATCGGACGCGAGCATCAGGAGAAGCGTCGCTCCCACCATCCGATGCTCCAGTAGCGATCGAACTTGCGCCCCGCCTCGTCGAACGTGCCGATATGGTGGAAGCCGAGGGCCTCGTGCAGCGCAACGGACCCGGGATTGGGCAGGGCGATTCCCGCATAGGCGCGATGGACATCTTCGCCGCCGAGCGCGTCGAGCAGTGCGCGGTAGAGCCGAATCCCGATGCCGCGTCCCGTGTGATCGGGGTCGAGGTAGATGCTCGTCTCGACGGATGGAAGGTATGCCGCCTTCGGGCGCAGGGCGGTGCTCGCAGCGTATCCCACGATGGCCGGACCATCCTCGGCGATCAGCAGCCGATAGCGGCCGGCCGTGTCGAACTGCTCGAACCACGGTCGGCGCGCCTCGTGATCGAATGGCACCGTGTCGAAGGTCACGTGCGAGGTTTCGATATAGTGGTTCAGGATGCGCACGATCTCGTCGAGATCGCGCGCTTCACCCGGCCGGATGACGAGGGTTGCCATGCAGTCTCCCTACTCGATGTCGAGGGCGTCCCGCGCGGATCCGAGACGATCAGCCGGCACGAGCAGCGCGATGCCCCGAATGCTGCGTCCCTGATGGCCGGGACCGAAGAGCCCGACTGCCCCACGCTGGTCGATACGTGACTCGATCCCGGCGCTGGCGAGTCGTCCCGCGGCCATCTCGGCCTCGTAGAGCGCGCCAAACGTGGCAACGACCTCCCACAATTGTGACCTGGCCACTGACGTTCCCTCCGCTCAGGGCATCGTGAGTATGGCGCCGTAGAGGTCCACGCCGTACCACAGGTTTCCAACGCGCAGGTTCTCGTCCGGAGCGTGCTGATTGTTGTCATGATTGGCGATCGGCACGACGAGCACCGGCGCGTCGAATCGATCGGTGAACAGATAGAGCGGGAGCGAGCCCCCCAGCGTAGGCAACAGCACGAGATCACCCATCGCAGCACGACCGGCCGCTCGGACGAGATCCGAGACCACCGGACCCTCCATCGGCGTGCGCACCGCACGGTAGCCGTGCTCACGCTCGACCTTTGCGATTCGAGGGTACTGGAAGCGGGCACTCAGGTCGGGCTCGTCGCGAACGACATGGTAGCCTTGCCGGCGGATGTGCGCCTCGAGCAGATCGAGCATCGTGTCGGGCTCATTACCCTTGACGAGCCGGACGCCAAGTGCCGCCGTGGCGGTCGACGGAATCACGTTGCGAGTGCGCGCACCGACCGTGCCGCTGGCGAGCCCGCGCACGGTGAGTGACGGCAGAAGCAACCGCTCTGCGAGGGAGGCGGGCGCCCCCTCTGTCCAGAGGAGGCCGAGTTCCTCCATCAGCTCTCGGTCCCAAGCTGGAAGGCGGGCAATTGCCTCCCACTCGGCGGCACCGACCGGCTCTGCGGAGTCGTAGAACCCGTCTACGAGTACCGTGCCCGCCGAGTCTTTCATGGTTGCCAAGAGCTCGGCGAGCATCTGGCCCGGTACCGGTGCCCAGCCACCGTAGTGACCGCTGTGCAGCGACCGCAGGGCCCCGTAGACCGTCACTTGCATCCCCGTGACCCCGCGCGCTCCGAAGGCGATCTGTGGACGACCACTCTGGTGAACGGGACCGTCGAGGAACAGCCAGGCATCGACGTCTGCCAGGCGATCGTTCCGGAGGTCCAAGTACGTGCCCAGGTGCGGGGATCCTGCCTCTTCCTCCCCGTCGAGGAAGATCACCACGTTGGACGTCGGCGGTGCATCGCTCTGTTCGAGAGCCTCGAGGACGGCGAGCAACGCGGCGATCGGGGCCTTGTCGTCGCCCGCCGAGCGTGCGTAGACGCGCCACTCCGGGTCGATGGGCTCACCCGCCTCGGGGAGCGGTCGGGCGCTCCCTCCCGCCTCCATGGCCGCCGTGTAGAGTGTTGGCGTCCAGGGATCGTTCGTCCAGTACGCTGAATCGACCGGCTGCCCGTCATAGTGCGCATACAGCCCCAGCGTACGCGCGGCTCCCGGGACCCTGAGCTCCGCAAACACGAGAGGGGCCGCACCTGGCAAGGTCAGCACTTCGACCGACGCGCCCCGCGCACGGAGCCGCTCAGCGATGAGCACTGCGTTGCGGGAGATGCCGGCCGAGTCGGCGGCAACGTTGGGGACGGCAAGGAGACCGGCGAAATCGCGGAGGATCCGTGACCCGTGGGCTTCGCGGAAGGCACGAGCGATGGCGAGACCGTCCGGCTGACCGCTTGCCCCGCCGGGAGGGGCTGCCAGGCCCAGCGCACCGATCACGGCGGCGGTCCACACCGGCCTCATCGGTTCGACGGCCCCGGATGCCGGTGGGCCGGATCGTGCTGATGAGAAGCGCCGGGCGAGGATGCGTATCCACGAAGCCGACGGTAACTCTCGGTCTGTTCCTGTGTGAGCACCCCTCGCAGGTCGAGGTGTGCGGCGAGGTGCGTGAACCGGAGCCGGCCACGCAGCTCGGCGATCCGGGCCGTGCGTGCCTCGAGTCCCTCACGGTCAAGGCTTGCCCCGGCGAACGCCGCATCGAGCTCCCGCTCCGCGGCAACGATTGCCCCACCGAGCTCTCGTGCCTGGCGGAGCATTGTGTCGAACGTCGCCTGGACGGCGGTACGCTGAGCCGCCGATAGGCCGAGCGAATCGGCCAGGTCGAGCACATGTCTGGGACCAGGCAGGTTGTTCAACTCGGCGGCAAGCGCGAGACCCATCCCGTCTCCGGCGAGGTAGGCCGCGATCTCCGCGGTCGAGAGCGCCTTGATGGCGCGCGCCTCGAGCCCCGCGTACGGCGATTCCTGTGCAGTGCCGGATCCCGCAGTGAGTGCCACGGCGATTGTGGCGAGTAGCGACCGCCGAGCGGTGGTGCAGAGCATCCTCATTCTTCCAAGAGGTATTCGATCGTCGACACCACCCGGACGGTTTTGTACAGCTGGTTCTGTTCCTGGATCCCGGGCGCCTGGTCCCGTGGGAGGATCACGAAGACACCCTGGCTCGCCCGGCGGATGCCGCCCAGCTCGCTCTCGGAGTCGTTGGCGAACTGCTGGGCTGCCTCGCGCGCACTCGCCGTTGCCTCCGCAATCATCTCGGGCTTGAGGTCGTTGAGCCGCGTGAAGACGAACGTCGGTCCTCCGGGACCCCACTCCTCACCCGACGAGAACACGACACCGGCTTCGACCAACTGGCCAACGTTTTGACTCGCCGCAAAGATGGCGTCGGAGTCGCTCGAGCGAACCATCACGGTCTGGGTGATGACGAATCGATTCGGCGCGTTGGCGTTTCCACCGTATGGCTGTGCAAAGGCGTCCACGACGCGGATGCCCTGCAACTCCGCCTGCACGGTGTCGATTCCGTGTAGGGAAAGAAAACTCATGATCTCGCCGGTATTGCGCGCCAACGTCGCTTGCGCACGGACGAGGTCGTTGTCGCCGACGACGAGCCGCAGCGGCCACAGCGCGAGGTCCGCCTTTACCTCGCGTTCAGCGAGGCCCTTCACCGTGACGAAGCGGTCCGCGCGCCGTCCCTCCTCGAAGCCGCGTCCGATCAGCCAGCCCCCTACTGCCACACCGATCGCGAGTAGGAGTCCAGCGCCGCTGATGCGGTCCGTGTTCATCTCGTCGTCCTCCGCCGTTCGTGATGGTGCATCAACGGTACACCCGCTCGGGCGCGGAAGGCTAGCTCCCGCTTCCCCCTCTGCGCACGCGAGTCTCTGCGAACCCGCGCAGTGCTCTGAGCCACTCGCGCGTCATGATCGCCAGGATCCGCTCTCCCTTCCCCGGACTGGCGAGCGACGGGTCACCACTATACCCCAAGTCGGAGAAGGCGGGATCGTCGCGCCGCCGTGAGAACACACCCGGGCGGTAGCCTGGGATGTCGGGTCGGGACGCGGTGGGTGCGGCACCGGGGATCGCGTCCTGGCGGACCAGACTCGGCTGCAGCACGAGGTGAATCGACGTCTCGATCTCGTCCGCATGGCCGCCGGAGGACTGCTCGGTCAAGGCCGCGACCTCGTCCGTTTCCAGATCGTCCCACGAGACCACCAGCGTGGGTGTCCCAGTGCGCACGCGGATCTCCCGCGCAGCAATGGCGATTGGCAGCCCGGTTGCCCGGCTGACTCCGGTGTTGAGGAAGACCAACCTGCGCGCTCCCTGACGCACGAGTGATTCGGCGACGGCCGACAGGTACGTCTGAAAGGCTGCAGGGTCGGCAACCTCGGTACCGGGAAACTCGCGAAACGCCGGGAACCAGCCGTGCAGCAACGGGGGCGCGACGAGCACGGGCAGCGAGTCCACGGCCTGTCGCAGCAGGTAGTCCATCACGACGCGATCGGCGTTCATCGGTAGGTGGGGACCGTGTTCCTTGGCGCCAGCCCCGAACGGAATGATCACGAGCGGTGCCGCCGGGACTCGCTCCTCGGCTTCCGGCCACGTCAGCTCTCCGAGAAAGCCGCCAGGGCACCAAGGTCAGCGAGCAGCATCGTGAACGATGCGAGGATGAAGGCATACCGCACGGGAGGCTCCTTGCCGCGCTGACCGCATCGCGCTGCGCTCAGGCGGACGCGGGCACGGCCTCGTAGAGGTTGCCGACTGCCACGAACCCCGCTTCGTCGTAGAACGGCGCGAGGATCCGCCGATACGCCTCGCCCTCGAACGTGTCCAACCGCTCCCAGTGCAGCGGAAGATCGGCAGAGATGAGCAAGTGCGCTGCAACGCGGCGCTCGCCGGCGGGATGCCAGACCAGCGCCGGATACCCGAGTGAGGCACCCCAGCCACGCTCGACGAGCATTCCCGTGACCCAGCCGGTGCGCCATTCGCCGGTCAGCCCTACCGTCTCGTCCTCGTGCTGCGCACCCGGGGCGAGGCTCCCGTACGCAATGAGATGTCGGGAGGCGCCGAACAGGGTCTCGGCAAGGGACTCGACTTCCCGTCGCATGTTCGGGTCGGGTGCGTCACGTAGTCGGTTCAGATTGCTGAGCACGTCACCGAGTGACGCGGGCGCGACGACGATGCCATCCCGTTCCCCGGCAGTGTCCGACACGACCTACTCGGTTTCGGACGATCGGTAGAACCGAATGTCGACCGGTTCCACGGTGGCGAGGCCTTCCCGTACCGCCTCGTCCACCACGGGCAAGAAGGCCTCGATCTTCTCCTTGGTATCGACGATCTCGACCACGACCGGGAGATCGGTCGACAGGCGGAGGATCTTCGTCGTGTGCAGGAGGCTCTGTGCGCCGAATCCCTCGACACCGCGGATCACGGTCGCTCCGGCGAGACCGTGCTCGCGCACCGCTCGCACGATCCACTCGTACAGGGGGCGGCTCTGATGGCGGTCGTCCTCACCGATGAAGATGCTGAGCAGGTGGCCTTCACGGGGAAGCATCATCTGACACTCACCAGAGTCTGGAGAACACCAGCCCGCTCCAGGCGGCGGCAAGTCCGAGGCCCACCTGAAGGGTGACGTTCATGCCGGCGCGCAGCAAGGCACCGTCCCGGAGCAGTGCTAGCGTCTCATAACCGAAGGTCGAGAACGTGGTGAAGCTGCCGAGCACGCCGATCAGCAGGAATATCCGAGCTTCGGCATCGATGATCTGGCGCGTCTCGGCGACACCGGCGAGGAAACCGATGGCGAGACAGCCGCACACGTTCACCGCCAGCGTACCGTACGGGAAGTCCGAGGAGCCTGCCATGCGCTGCACGATTCCGCTCACCGCATATCGGAGGATTGCACCGACGAATCCTCCGGTGCCCACGAGCACCGCGTGCATACCGGTTACTCCGGTGCTCATCGGCGAACCCACGATCGGTCACTCATGCCGGACGGCCTCCGCGGGCTCGAGGTGCGATGCCCGCCACGCGGGATACGCGCCGAACGCGACTCCGACTGCGATCGCGGCGAGCATGGCGACGACGACGGTGCTGACGCTGAACCCGGTCTGGAACGGCACGTCGGTCAGCCGTCGCGCAATGGGAACGAATGCGAGCATTGCGACGTAGCCGAGCACGATCCCAAGGAGGCTTCCGGCGCCGGCAATGGTCACGGACTCCACGAGGAATTGCACGAGCACGTCGCGCCGTCTCGCGCCGCTCGCGCGGCGAATGCCAATCTCCCGCGTACGCTGAGCGATCGACACGAGCAGTACGTTCATCACGCCGATCCCGCCGACGACGATCGCAATGCCGGTGATCGTACCCATCACGAGCTTGAACAGGAGTACGGCCCGCCGTGTCTGCTCCACACGCCACGCGTTTGTCGTGACCCTGAATGTTTCCTCATCAGGTCCGTACCGACCCTGCAGCCATTGCTCCACGCGGACCTGCAACCCCGGTACGTCCTCCACCTTCGCTGCCAGGACGGTCAATTGTGCCGGATTCGTCTCCCGTCCCATTGCGGGCACGCCGAGCGGAGCGTAGACGACCGCGGACTGCCCGCGCGCGTTGTGAACGATTCCCACCACGTCGTGGCGCTCGCCGTTCACCACGACCGCGTTGCCCACGAGACCGGTGCCCGTCCCAACGAGCCGATCGGCGAGCGCGGCGGTCAGGACGACGACGCGAGTGCCCTCGACGACGTCCGGTTCAGAGATGAACCGCCCCGCGATCAGCGAGTCTCCGCTCGCGGTCAGGGCCTCGGGAGTCGTTGCCGCGAGTACGGCGCCGTGGATCGTGGTGTCGCCTTCGATCCTCACCTGGGCGCCGCGCAGCTGCGCCAGCGCCACGGCAGCATTTGCCCCGAGCTGACCGCCGAGGTCCAGCGCGTCTGCGCGTGAAAACCGCGGGTAGTCGGGTCGCTGAACTGCGATGCCGTCGATCTCCCGCGTCGTCCGCGGTGTCACCGTGATCAGCTGTAGGTCCGTCGTCGATTCGATCTGATCCCGCGCGAACCGCTCGAGCCCGTCCCCCAGCGAGAGGATCGCGACGAGCGACGCGACACCCACCACGATTCCCAGCGTGGAAAGGAGTGTGTGAAGCGGGCTCTGCTGCAGCGTCTGGAGCCCGACCGCGACGGATAGGTGCAGACGGCTCATCGCGATCCCGTCGGCTCCCTGGCTGCTCGCGACACGATCGCTCTGCTGCCGCCGAGCACGAGGAGGTACGGATCACACATGGTGTCTCGATCCTGTATCAGGCCTATGTCGATGGCGTTGTGCAAGGATAGCGAGTGCCGCCGCCGTCGTCTAACATTCCCCTCATGACGACAGGTATCCTGATCGAGGCGTGCGTGGAGTCGGCCGAGGCAGCGGTCGCAGCAGCCGAGGCTGGCGTCGGCCGGGTCGAGCTGTGTGAAAATCTCGTGGAGGGTGGCACGACCCCGAGTGCCGGCACCATCACTCTGACGGTCGAACGGCTGGCAATCCCCGTGTTCGTGATGATTCGACCTCGCGGCGGTGACTTCGTGTACACGGACCTGGAGTTCGAGATCATGCGGCGGGACATCGAAGTCGCGCGCGATCTGGGCGCTGCAGGTCTCGTGTTCGGATTGCTCGAGCCCGACGGAACGATCGATCGCGTTCGAACTGCCGAGCTGATCGAGGCGGCCCGCCCGCTTCCCGTCAGCTTCCATCGGGCATTCGACGTCACACGCGATCCTCTCGCAGCGTTGGAGACTCTCATCGAGCTCGGCGTGGATCGGCTGTTGACGTCCGGGCAGCGGCCTCGGGCGGTCGATGCCCTGCCGTTGCTCCGCAAGCTGGTCGTGCAGGCGGAGGACCAGTTGGTCGTTTTGATTGGTGGGGCGGTCGATGCCGAGAACGGCTCGGAGATCATCCGGCGCACGGGTGCACGCGAGCTGCACGCGTGGGCATCGGCCCGATTTGCCAGCCCCATGCGGTTCCGCAATCCCGACGTCCCGATGGGACGGTCGTACGAGCCGGAGGACTACACGCGGTTCACCGCCGATCGCGCGGAGTTCCGTCGACTCGTGGAGTCCGTCCGCGCGCTTTAGCACTGTCGGCGGACCCGTCCGTATCAGCACCGGGGCCTGGCGCGGGCTCACTGCACTGCCGTCAGACGCCAGCCTGCCCAGAGGAGGCCAAGGGCAGCCGCGACCAACAGCGCTGCGAGAGCGATGAACAGGCGGCCGATCGGGACGGCGAAGCGACCCGAGTAGACGGGCCGTCCCGCCACGATCCAGGAGCCGGGCGGCGGGAGCCTGCCGGTCCGCCACACCCTCACGCCGAGCCATGCGAGGTACGTTGCGACCAGCAACGCCCCCCCACGGAGACGGCTAGCACGGTGCGGAGTGACGCGGCGGCGTGACGGGTGGCCGACTCGGGATCGACGATGGCGACGGACTGCAGCTCGGCCACGTGGTGCCGAACAACGCTGCCGAGGGCCCAGACGAGCACGCCCATGACGACGATCGCCGGGACCGCAACGGCCCACGAGCGCCAGTCCCCCGGATCGATGACTCGATAGCCATCATTCATCGTTGGAGGACTGCCGTTCCGCGCCCTCGTTGCCAAAGCAACGGGGCGATTCTCCAGAGAACCGCCCCGTCACTGTCCGGCGAACGACACCGCTCAGACCCCGAGTGCAGCAGCCGCTCGATCGTACTTGTCGGGCCGGACGTACAGGATGTAGCCATAGCTGCCCTTGCCATCCGTCACGGCGTTCGACGCGTAGATGTTCACGCCCGCCTCGTACAGCTTCTCGTGGATTTCGGCGAGTGCACCGAGATGGTCGTCACCCTGTGCGAGCAACGCTCGATGCGGACCGTCGAGCTGCATGCCAGCCTGGCCCGCAGCCTGCGTGAGCTTCTTGGTGTTCTCGGGGAACAAGGTGATCTGTGCACGCATCGGGCCGACGGGTACGGCAACGAAGGCGAGCAGGTTGACACCCAACTCCGCGAGCTGTGCGAGGACCTTGTATCCCTCGCCCGGTTCGTCGCGAATGGTGGCGTAGAAGTAGTCGACCCGGCGAATCACAGATGCCATGATCCCCTCCTCTCTCCCGGTGAATCACCGACTGGGCTCAGTCCGGTCTCGTCTTCGAAGATAGCGCGCTCAACACCCCGTGCGCATGCGCGCCTGCCGAGAGAAACGGTCGGAGTTAGCCTCGGTCCCGGCGCAGCTTGTCGAAGAATCGGCTGCGGACCTTGGCCACCTTGGGGGCCACGACGACCTGGCAGTACGGCTGGCCTGGATTCCGGAGGAAGTAGTCGGCATGGTACTGCTCCGCCGGGTAGAACTCGGCGAGGGGCACCAGTTCGGTAACGACCGGGCCGTCCCACAGGCCGGCGGTCTCCACGTCGGCAAGGGCCGCTGCGGCAGTGCTTTGCTGACCGTCCGAGTGGTAGAAGATCGCCGACCGGTATTGGGTGCCGACGTCGTTGCCCTGGCGGTTCAGCTGCGTGGGGTCGTGGATGGTGAAGAACACGTCCAGCAGGTCCCGGTACGAGATCACGTCCGGATCGAACTCGATCTGGACCGCCTCGGCATGTCCGGTCGCACCGCTGCAGACCTGTTCGTAGGTTGGATGTGGCACCGTGCCGCCGATATAGCCCGACCGCACGCGCTCGACCCCCGCCAGTTGCTGGTAGGCGGCTTCGAGACACCAGAAGCAGCCGCCTGCCAGCGTGGCCGTTTCGCGAATCCCATCGCTCATGTCATGTCGTTCCCGTTTGCGTCCCCACGTGTACCGCGGGAACAGGCTGGACGTTCCACCGGGCCGCGCCTACACGCCCTCGACCAGAATCATGTCGGTCTTCGCCGTCTCGGCTCTCATGGCTTTGGCCGGACGGTACTCCTCCGACGACCACCACGCTCTGGCACGTGTCGCATCAGGGAACTCGAGGACGACGATCCGATGAGGTTCCCGGTCTCCCTCCAGCCGCTCGGCCGCCCCACCGCGGACGACGTAGCGGCCACCGTAGGCGAGGACCGTCTCATGCGCGAGCCGCTTGTACTCCTCGTAGCGGATGGGATCCGTGACCTCGATATCGACGATGACGTATGCAGACATGGACCTTCCTCAGCGTTGTGCGATTACCGCCACCGACTAGATTGCCCGGTCGCCGGCGGGCGGGCCAGGCGCGGGTGAAGGTACGTCCGCCGCTTCGGCTGCGCCACGCCCACGCGATCCACGGTGCGGCCGGCATGGAGACTTCCAAGGAGCATCGATGGCTGATGTCACACCCGACGGTCAAGCGGGCAGCCGCCGCTCGCTCGTCGACCGATTCCTGACGGTGGTCGAGCGGGTCGGCAACGCCCTGCCGCACCCCGGTACGTTGTTCCTGCTCATGGCGCTCTCGGTCGTACTCGTATCCGAGGTGGCGTCCTGGTTCCATCTCTCGGTCGTCCATCCGGCGACCGGTGAGACGATCCTGCCCGTCTCGCTGTTTTCCGTCGACGGACTCCACCGCATGATCACCGAGGCCGTGGCCAACTTCACGGGATTCGCTCCCCTCGGGACGGTACTGGTGGCCATGATCGGGATTGGGCTTGCCGAGGCGAGCGGACTGCTCGGTACGGCGCTCCGGTTGCTGGTGCTGTCCGCACCACAGCGCCTCCTCACGCCGATCATCGTGTTTGCGGGCGTGATGTCGAATACGGCCGGTGAGATCGGATACGTGCTGCTCGTGCCGCTGGCCGCGATGATCTTCCTGGCGGCGGGCCGACACCCGATCGCCGGGCTGGCCGCAGCATTCGCTGGCGTATCGGGCGGCTACAGTGCCAACCTGCTGCTGGGAACGCTCGACCCGCTGCTCGCCGGGCTGTCCCAGGAGGCAGCACGCATCGTCGATCCGGAGTACGTGGTCAATCCGGCGTGCAACTACTACTTCCTCGCGGTGTCGACTGTTCTGATCACCGGTGCGGGCACGTTCGTGACCGAGCGCATCGTGGTGCCGAGGCTCGGGAGTTACGCAGGTGGGGTCCAGGCAGAGGCCATCGAGGAACTGAGTGCCGACGAGCGCAGGGGGCTCAAGTACGCCCTCTGGTCACTCATCGCGCTCACCGTCATCGTACTCGCCGGCCTGCTGCCGAGCGAGGGATTCCTGCGGGAGTCTGGCACCGGCAGCATACTCAGATCGCCGTTCCTCAGGGGGATCGTGTTCTTCATCTTCCTGCTCGGAGCGGTGACTGGAACCGCGTACGGCATCGGCGCCAAGACGATCCGCAACGATACGCAGGTGATGGACGGCATGGGCAAGGCCCTCGCCACCCTGGGCGGCTACATGGTGCTCGTCTTCTTCGCCGCCCAGTTCGTCGCGTACTTCAACTGGACCAATCTCGGCTTGATCTTCGCCGTCGAGGGTGCACAGTTCCTGCGTGGCAGCGGGCTGTCCCAGATCCCGTTGTTCATGTCGTTCATCGTGCTCTCGTCCGTCGTGAACCTCGGCATGGGCAGTGCCTCGGCGAAGTGGGCGATCATGGCTCCGGTGTTCATCCCCATGTTCATGCTCGTGGGATACTCCCCGGAGTTCACCCAGGTGGCCTACCGCATCGGGGACAGCGTGACGAACATCATCGCTCCGATGATGACCTACTTCGCGCTCATCGTGGCGTTCGTGCAGAAGTACGAGCACAGGGCGGGTATCGGGACCGTGATCGCGACCATGCTACCGTACACGATCACCTTCCTGATCGGCTGGGCGATCCTGCTCAGCGTCTGGATGCTCTTCGGCCTTCCCATCGGACCGGGGGCGGGTCTGTACCTCCAGGCCCCGTGAGGCCTTGATCGACGGTCGATCACATTTAGCATTCGGCCGGCACCGTCACGGCGCCAAGCGTCAAAGCGGTCGGTGTCGGCTGTCAGTGTGGACTCTACTGGAGGGAACTGACGTGATGCAGCGTCTGGTACGTGCGACCGGTGTCGCGCTCGCAAGCGCGCTCGTGCTTGGCCTCTGGGCCGCGCGAGCCGAGGCGCAGGATGAGAAGGAACTCGGCTGGTTCTTCACGACCGAGCTCACTGCCGTCTGGACGGCCGGCAATTCACAGTCCACGACGTTCGGATTGGACGCGAAGCTCCGGCACGTGTGGGAGCGGATGGAGTTCAAGGCCGAGGGCGGAGGAGTCCGCTCTCAGGCGACCAAGACGACCCGGACCGCCGTGGGGACAGAGGACAACTTCGTCATCGAGACGGAGAAGAACACGGAGAAGACTGCCGAGGTCTATTACGCGCGCGGCCGGTTCGACTACTCAATCAGCCCCGGCTTCTTCGCGTTCGGCGGCGTGGACTGGCTGCGCAACACTTTCGCCGGCATCGACAGCCGCACGCTGGCCGTGCTCGGCGCCGGCAATACGTGGGTCGAGAACGACCAGATCACGTTCAAGACCGACTACGGTTTCACCTACACGTTCCAGACGGACGTCGTGGAGAACCCGTTCCTCAAGACCAACTTCCCCGGCGTCCGCGTCCAATACGACCTGGCGTGGAAGGCGACCGGAACCACGGAGTTCACCAGCGCACTGATCGGCGACTGGATGTTCTCCGAGGAGGCAGACGCCCCCGACACCAAGGCCGACGTCCGGCTCGACTTCACCAACGCCGTAGCGATCGCGATCAGCTCCAAGCTCGCGCTCAAGCCGTCACTGCAACTGCTGTGGCGGAACGATCCCGCGCTCACCGACGTGCCGCTGTTCGCCTCGGACGGCACACCCGCAGATGTGAACGTGACCGTGCCGCTACAGAAACTCGACAGCTTCTTCAAGCTCGCGCTGGTGGTGAAGTTCTAGCTATCGCGGCACGTGTCGGGGGACAGGCAGGGCGCCGCGGGTGCCGCGACTCAGCATACGGGCGTGGACAGTGATGAGGGAACGGTGAAGGGACGCGGGCTCCTCTCTCGCGTCCCTATTGCTTCCGTGTCGCGAACTTGAGCCCCGACCAGGTCTCGTCAATCGCACAGATCTTGTAGTCCACGAGACCGTTGGCCAGGCCGGTTCGGCGGACGTCGGCCTGGGTGAGATCCGTCTTCATTCCCGAGGCTTGCTTCGGCCATGCGATCCAGAGGCCGCCGTCTCCCACCTGCCCGGCCCTCTCGCCGATCCGGCGTTCCAGTTCCCGGCGGGAAGTAACGAACCAGATCGTGAGGTCCCGCGCGCCCCGATCGCTGTGGTCGATGGTAGCGCCGGACGGCAGCGGAGCGAGGAGACGCTCGAATCCCTCAGGTGGGTTCAGGAGCGCGAGGATCGAGTCGGCCCGGATGCCGAGTTTCTTCGGCAGCGGCGTCCCGGAGTAGCCCGCCAGAGCGGACGGCGGGATGTGCAGGTCGCCCGTACGGCTACGCAGCGCGGTACGCAGGGCGGACCGCACTCGAGGCCACTCGGTGAACGTCGCATCGGGTAGCACCTGCCTGACCCGATCGACCTTCTCGGCCGCACCACCGGCGAACACCAGCGGGATGCGACGGGTACGTCCCGCAATTCGCAACACCACACCGATGTCCCGACCGTACGAGGGCTGCGCCGACAGGTCGAGCACGATCGCACCAGGCGGCTGTGCGGCGAGTTGCCGGAGGGTGGTACGCTCGAACGGGCCGTGCTCGACGCGGTATCCCGCGGCCTCCAGTTGCTCGATGTGATCGGCGATCCCGGAACGGTCGAGACTGAACAGGCGTACCCGACGCGGCTGCCGTCGCGCGGACTTACGTCCCACGGAGCCTGGCCCTCGGGCCGCGCGGCTCTGCCTGCGAGGCCCGGGCGAGTAGCACGATCTGACCCGCGTGATAGAGGTCGTGCTGTACGGTGCCGTGCAATTGCAGATAGGTGCCGGAGAACCCGGGAACGATGGCCTCGTCCAGCCGGTCTTCGTCGAGATCTTCCATCGCGGCAAACAGCCGGCCGTGTGCCCGCTCCAAATCCGCGACGACGTCGCACCATGCATCGCCATTCGTGATGTCAGGCTGAGCCGGCCAATCCTCGTCCGGTGGCAGGTCCTTCGGCTCCCCACGGAGACGAGCGACGACCAGATCGACCGAGGCGGTGAGGTGCAGCACAATCTCCCAGATCGAATGCGCTCCCGGAATAGGCCGATCTGCCGCCGTGCGGGCATCGACGTCGGCCAGGATCTCCAACAGCGCCGGGCCGTGCCAGGCCTCGCCCCTGAGGGCCCGGTCGAGTTGGTCGCGGATCCGGATGATTTCGTTCATTCGAGGACCTGGGTCGATAGGCGGATGGACGGATAAATGGATCGACGGATAGATGGACGGAATATCCCATGCTCAGTGCGGGAATGTCCAATAGCCACGGACGGCGAACCGTTCATCAGCCGGTCGTGCGGTGGACTGGTCGGTTCCCTCTTGAGGGGGGGCGCGGAGCGGGCAGATTACGGCAGTCACGTCGCCCACGAGCCCGCCATGCCCATCGGTCATCACCGACCCCGTGCCTTCGCCGTCCTCCTCGTCGCAAGCGTGATCCTCTCCGCCTGCGGCCGTTCGCGCCCTCCCGTGATCGACCGCGACGCGGTCTTCGCTCGGTATCACTGGTGGGACAACCGCGATTGGAATTGGTACGAGGCCAACATCCCGTTCTTCGAGGCGCCCGACACGCTCATCGAGGCGACCTACTACTACCGTTGGGAAGTGGTGACCAAGCACCTGACGTACGGGTCGCCGGAGACGGGATACGTGTTCACCGAGTTTCTCGATCGCCCGTTCTGGTCGGGCACCTATGGTGCCATCAGCTGCCCGCTCGGCCATCAGTTCTACGAGGCACGCTGGCTCAGGGACCGGCGGGTCGTGGAGGACTACGCGCGCTATTGGTTCGAGACGCCAGGCGCCGAGCCTCGGCGCTACAGCAACTGGTACGGCGACGCGATGTGGGCCGTGTATGCCGTCACGCATGACGAGGAATTCCTGCGAGCCGTCTATCCTCACATGGAGCGCCAGTACCGCGGCTGGGTCGAGGAACGCTACGATCCCGAGCACCGAATGTTCGAGTGGGTGGGGGCGTGGGACGGGATGGAGACGAACATCAACAGCCGCCAGACCGACGACGAGTTCAGCGGTGCGGAGGGATATCGGCCGACACTGAACAGCTATCTCTATGCCGACGCGCTGGCGATCGGCCGGACGGCGGCGCTGTTCGGCGACTCGGCGACGGCCGCCGACTACCGGCGGCAGGCGGAGCAGCTGCGGCGGCGGGTGCACGAGGAGCTGTGGGATCCGGAGCGGGAGTTCTTCTTCCATCAATTCGCGAACGACGAGCGGGACGGGATCGAGGCGAAGTCGCTGACCTACGAGACCGGTCCGTTCGCCGGGAGTCTGCGCGGGCGCGAGGAGCTGGGCTACGTGCCGTGGCAGTTCGGCGTCCCCGAGCCGGGCTACGAGGCTGCGTGGCAGTTCCTCATGGACCCCGAGTACTTCTTCGCGCCGTACGGTCCGACGACGGTCGAGCGAAACGATCCGCTGTTCTACGTCTCGCCACGCTGCTGCGTGTGGAGCGGTAACTCGTGGCCGTATGCCACGACGCAGACGCTCGCGGCCCTGGCGAACCTGCTCAGCGACTACGAGCAGGACGTCGTGACGCCGGCCGACTACGTCGAGCTGCTCCGGGTCTACGCCGCCACGCAGCGCAGGGCCGGCCGGCCGTACATCGCCGAGGCGGCGAACCCGGATAACGGGTCGTGGGAGGGACACAACTCGAGGTACCACAGCGAGCACTACTTCCACTCGGCGTTCGTCGATCTCGTGATCACAGGCCTCGTGGGGCTCAGACCCCGGGCAGACGACACGCTCGACCTCCACCCGCTCTTTCCCGAGACGTGGGATTATCTGGCGCTCGACGACGTGTCCTACCATGGGCACGACCTGGCCATCGTGTGGGACCGCACGGGCGATCGGTACGGTGTGGGTAAAGGGCTGATGCTGTTCGTCGATGGCCGAAAACTCGCCTCGGCCGACTCCGTGCGACCGCTGACCGCCGAACTGCCACGGCCGATGAAAGACATCGAGCGTCCTGATCGCCGCCACAACTTCGCCGTGAACAACGATGGTACGCCGTTCCCCAGCGTCTCGGCGTCGTTTAGTGCTCCCCAGACTCCTCCGTTCTACGTCATCGACGGCAACTACTGGTACCACACGTCGCCGGCGAACCGCTGGACCACGGTCGGGTCGCCGAACGCGTCGGATTCGATCGAGGTCGACTTCGGCGTCCCCCGACCGGTAGACGAGGTGAAGCTGTACTTCCTCGACGACGGTGAAGGAGTGGTGAAGCTGTACTTCCTCGACGACGGTGAAGGAGTGACGGCCCCTGCGGCGTATGTGCTCGAGGCGTGGGCGGACGGCGAGTGGAGGGAGATCCCGAACCAGCAGCGCCGCCCGGTCCAGCCCGAGGGGCATCGCGCGAACGTCGTCGCCTTTCCGGTGATCGACGTGTCGCGCATCCGCATGACGCTCGCGCACCGGCCCGGCTCGGCGAGCGGCGTGACCGAGCTCGAGGCCTGGGGAGCGGCCGAGTTGCCGTTGCCGCAGCCGACGGCAGCGTCGCGCAACTTCGCACGTGGGGCCGCCGTCTCCGCGTCGTTCACGTCCGAGTTCGACGACGTGACACAGGTGAACGACGGCCGTATCGCGTTCACGCGCTACTCGCGGAACCGCTGGACCGCCCACGGTTCGCCCACTAGGCGTGACTGGATCGAACTGGACCTGAGTGCAGTGCTGGAGGTCGGGCGGATCGACATCTACCTCTGGGGTGATGAGCGCGGCGTCACCGCACCGCGCTCGTTCTCGGCTGAGTACTGGGACGGAGATACCTGGCAGGCCGCCGCCGAGCGGGAGCGCCTGCCGACTGAGCCAGCGACCTGGGCGCGGAATACGGTGTGGATCGAGCCGGTCGAGACCGCGCGGCTGCGGGTGTGGTTCGAGCACGATTCGCCCGGATTCAGCGGGGTGACGGAGATTGAGGTTCGAGCCCGCTGAGCTCCGGGAGTCGGCATGCCAAGCCCCGAAGTACAGCGGATTGACTGCCCTGCCGAGCAGATGTTTTGGTCGGGAGATGCCCGTCACCGCGACGTTGTCCCGCCGGTTCTCCGACCGGTTCGGCGACACGGTCGTGAACTCCGCGAAACGACGCCCCCACCTCGCGCCGGCCTGGTCGAAGCGCTGTTCGACGTTGGCGGCAAAAGCGCTGCAAGTTCAGCTCGTTCAGCGGCCGCGGATCGGTGCGATAGGTGGCGTCCACCGCGTTGAACCAGTCCACGAGCTCGTTGGCGATCTCTTCGCCTGAGCGCTCGTAGCACTTCCGTGAGAGTCTGGCTGTAACCGGCATGGTGGCGTTCTCCCCCGCCGGATCGCCGCGACCTACGGCATACGCTCGGCATGCCGAGTACCGAAAGCGCTACGGTGGGCTCGTTCCGGTGCCCCGATGTGTGCACCGCTCACGTGGAAGGCATCACCGACGAGATCACCGGCCGTCTCGCGAACCTGGCTGGCTCGCCGTCATCGCGCGCCAGAGTACGATCCAGTACAGCGGCAGGACGAAGCCCGTGAGCGTCATCGCCGAGGAACTCGGCGTCGATTACCTCATGGAAGGCACGGTGCAGGTCGTGCATTCCGGCGACGGGACCACGTCGGTCCGGATCAGACCCCAGCTCATCCGGACATTGGACGAGTCCCATGTCTGGGCCGACACCTTCACGGTGCCGCTATCAGTCCCCGAACTCTTCCGGGTGCAGGCAGCGGTCGCGAACGATGTCGCGGAAGCGCTCGACGTCTCGATGTGCGCCCGGCGCGCGCGTTCCGGATGTCACCACTCGCCACGCATCAAGGTCGTGTCGCCCAGGTAGCCACACTCGAAATCGAGCATGTGCTCCTTCGCTACCCGTGCGACCTCCCCTTTGGATACGCCCCGGATATGCGCGACGTACTCGTCTGCTGCGCGATAGTCGCCAAACAGGATCTGCGCGCGCCCCAATGTCTCCGCCTGGGCATCACTGGTGAGCCTGCGCTGGTATTCCTGAAGGGTGAATCCGTCGAGGAACCTGTCCCACACCCAGTAGGGAACCGAGTCGGGCGTCCACGGAAGGGCCACGAGCGCCCTGCGCATGAGCCGGATCACTCGGCCCGGATTGGGGGTGCTGGCGTAGAAGCCACCAACCGGCACGGCGCCGTCCCGGTACGGCGCGTAGGCCGCGTAGGACAAGGACTGCTGCTCGCGCACTGCGAACTCGATGCGGTTTGACAGCAGCGCGGTCGCGACTCGAAACGCGTAGTAGTCGTCGCCGTCGGTGGGTCGCGGTCCGGCGAAGTAGCAGAGGATGTAGTTGGTCGGTAGCGGGCGATTCTCGACGTGCCAGCGGTATCTGTGCTGCGGCACCGGAGGCGGGACCTCAGACCGATAGGTACCAGCTGGCAGGGCGCCGATCGTCGCGGCGACACGTGAAGACACCTCGCGGTCTGGCAGGTCCCCCACGACGACGAGGAGCATCCGCGACGTCACCAGCTGCTCCGCCGCATATGCACGAACGTCGGCGGCCGTGATCCGCTTGAGCGATGCCTCGGTACCCCACGGATCCAGCGAGTAGGGATGACTGTCAAACGCCAGCGCCCCGACGAGCTGGGCGATGCGCAGATCCGGCTGCGAGTACCGCCGCTGTGCTGCACTGATCAGCTGGTTGCGCGCCCGGTCGATGGTCGCGGCTGACAGCGTCGGGTTGGTGACACGCTCCGCGAAGATCGACCAGGCTGAATCGAAATCCTGCCTGAGCCCCATGAAGCCAAGCACCGTCCAGTCAGGCTCGAGGTCGAGAATCGCCCGGGCACCGGTTCGCGCCAGGGACCGCTCGCCTCCCAGGGCCGCCGCGTGCACCAGGAGCGCTTCGATCCCAGCGGTCTCGCGTGTGAGTTGGCTCGAGCCTCCTAAGAGGTAGAGCCGGACGCTGACGACCTCGCTGCCGACAGTCCGGCGATGAATGACGCGGACGCCCGACACCACGTGGTCCGTCACCATCGAGTCGGCCAGGGCCGGCGGCACCGCCGTCACGGAACCGCAGGCCGGCAACACCGCGGTGCCCAGCACGAGGCCGCTCCCCCAAAGCCAGAACGGCAACCGCCGCGTCATGACGGTGCCTGAAGCGTGCGCAGCCACGCCTCCACCCTTCGCATCACCGCCGGAGGTCCGGCGACACCGATGACCTTGGGCGTGTCCAGCAAGTAGCGTCTGATGAAGTCGGCCGCGGCTCGCCGGATCTCTGCGTCGTCCCACTCCTGGTGGCCGAGCGGGAGCATCGCATCGCTACGCGCCCACCAGGATGCAATGACCGGGGCGAGAGTGGCCGTCTGTTCTAGCAGCAGGGCGCTGTCAACAATGCGCCGCTTCTTCGCGATGGCAAGATCTTCGTCGGTCACGCCGCGCAGCTCGTCAAGCCGCTCGAGCTCGGCGAGCAAGGAGGTCACCGCGTCCCGCGCATCTGCCTGCGATGTCTTGCCCCGGAACGTGATCGATCCCACATCCTGAAGCGGTTCATAGTCAACACGCAGCCAGTGATAAGGACCATGCTCCACGAGCCGCTGCTGAAACGCCGAACCTTGGTCATTGAGCATCTGGACCACGATTTGTGCCCCCGCGGCTGCAGCGGGATCGGCGCGGGACCCCGGCCCACGGTACTGGATCCGGACGCTGACCTCGTACATCGGCTTACTTGCCGCGACGCCCCGATTACCCATCAGCGCGGGAAGTGGCGGCAAATCCGATCCGGCAGCCAGATCGACTCCCCGCTGCCAGTTGCCGAAATGCTCCTCGGCCCACCCGAAGACGGCCGTCGTATCGACATCACCCGTTACGATCAGGGCAGCGTTGTTGGGAACATAGTAACGTGCGTAGGCCTCGTTGAGCCGGTGCTTCGTCAGTATCCTGAGCGACGTACTGTCACCACTCACGTCTCGCCGATGCCAGCCAGCACCCCACAACTCCTGCGCTACCTGCCGGGCAAACGCGGCTTCGGGGTCGGACGCCTCACGGGCCAGTTCGTCGAGTACGACGGGAAGGGCACCGTCCATGGCGTCGTCATCGGCGTGCGAATCGGCCACCAGCTTCGCCAGAATCCGGATCGCCTGCTCGGTCTTGTCGGACGGCAGCGTAAGAAAGTAGCTCACGACCTCTGCCGTGGTCGCGCCATTGTACGCGCCATTGAGCGCGGCGACATCCTGCTGGAACGACCCGGACTCGGGGCCATATGCCCGGAAGAGCACGTGTTCCTGGAGGTGTGCCAAGCCCGCCTCGCCGGGACGCTGTGTGAAGGCGCCGCTCCGCACCGCCACAAGCACAGATGCTAGCGGGATGGTGTGGTTCTCGACGACGACGACGTGGAGGCCGTTGGCAAGCTCCATGCGCTTGAGCGCTTCTGTGAGTACCTCCTGCTGCCCCGCCAGCGCCCACGGCAACATCCCGAGCACTGAGACAGCAACCGCCGTCCGCAGGGAGACGACGCGCGGCAGCCTGCCGGCACCGCGCGGTGTGGTCGATGCGCTTACTGCCTTGCAGACCAGGGACGAGGGTGCGACAGCGCCCCGGCTACGCTGTGTGTGCTCCATTGCACCTCCGAACACACTTGTGCGGATCGCTGTGCACTCCGCACGCCCTGAGCGCCCACCCAGAACCGCCTGGATCGGCAAGGGTGCGGAGCGAACGCGGTAAGCCCAATATTGCATGTCGGCTTTGCGACGGCAATCGGACAGAATCGCGATCGCCGCCATCACCACCGCGGAGCTGCTGTTCGGTGTCGAGCGCGACGTGGTGCCTTTATGGAGGGACTGACGCTGAGGATTGTAGGAGGGTAGGAGGTACGGCAGTACGTCGCGCACTACCGCGCGGGCCTCGTTGCCAGGCGGCCGTGCAGTCCACCGGCGAGCAGCAATTCGCGACCGCGCGCAATAGCGATGATGCCGTCGTCGCCAAAGCCCGGATCCTCCGGCGTCCATGTGATGCCACCATCGCGGGACGTCGCCAACTTCCCTCGGCCCCCGGCCACGACGGTGAGACCGGTGGTGTAATTTGCCACCCACAGGCCTGCACTGTCTCGGGGAAGCCCCGTCGCTCGCGGAGCCCAGTACACCAGGTCGGGCGAGGTGAACACCTCCGCGCTCGGGTGAGTGACGGCAACGAAGCGCTCGCCGGTATGCACGACGTCATCGACGTCGTTACAGTCGAGCGAGAGCTCACAGCCGGGCTCGAGCACCCGCCCGAGGTCGACTACCGTCCACGTTCCCGCAGAGCCATCGACGGAATACGCGAGGCTCTCCTCCCGACCACTCGCGACGAACCTGCCGCGGGCGTAGATGACGCTGATCCACATGGCATCTCGTTCGGGCCCGACCTCCGACCAGGCCACCAGATCAACTGAGCGCTGCATCACCCCGCGGTCGCCCACGACGATCCAGACACCGTCGCCGAACGCCGCACCTCGCATGGTCTCCGGTCGCTGGGCGACCCGCGCCCTCCATGCCAAGCCGTCGGGCGAAGTGGAGATCGTGCGCCGCTGGCCGGACGCATCGACACCGACCGCCACGAACCGCCCATCAGCAAACACGACGTTCCGAATGCTCGAGCTACCGAAGGTCGAGCGCCCGAGTTCCCACGCCACGCCGTCCGTCGACGTCGCCAGCTTGCCACCTTCCCCGACGATGACGAACCGACCAGCGCCGTACGTCGCCCCGACGATCGCCGAGACGCCGAAGCCGGACTCTCGTAGGGTCCAGGTGACGTGGTCAGTCGGCGCGGAGGAATGGCCGCACGCGGCAAGTGTCGAGAGGGCGAGGAGCACGACGGTCGCGGGACGACGAGCCCTCATTGGGACCAACGCGAGTCTCACCCCGTCGACACCGTGCCGACTCGGACCGCCGTCAGCACGGCGGCCACGCGGTCCCGAACTCCCGTAGCCGACGCGCACCTCAGGTCGCGGCGTCCGCCCGCGACTCCTGACCACTCTCCACCTTCTGATGCGCATAGCGAGAGGGCGCCGCGGCCCCGGGGTCTCCAGCCCGCTGCGACGGCCCGCTCGCTCCGAGGTAGGCCCACGCTTCCAAGGCCCCCTCGGGCAGCACGAGTGTGTGTACCTTGCTGCGAAACTCGATGGTCCGCAGCGCCTGGCGAGGATGCCGCACGAGGCGCCATCCGAACCGCAGCATCCGAGAAAAGGTCGACGTGCTCGCCTGCGGCTGCGTCACGCGCGCAGCTTGCAGCTCACCAAACCCCGCGCCGCCCAAAGCGCGCCTCCAGTCACTCCACGTCAGACGCCGTCGCGAGGCCACGGGTATTCCAAACAACCGCAGACTGCGCTCATGGATCTCGACAGCCGCCTGCGGGGAGACGCGCTCGGTCCACACGGCGTCGACCAACGCCAGCGCCCCGCCGGGCCGCAAAAGACTGTGGATGTGGCTGAGCGCCCGCTCCAGGTCGGTCATGAACAGCACGCTCTCGGCCACGACGGCGTCGTATGGATCCGGTGCCGTGTGGCTCAGCAGGTCCACGTTGAGCGCTGTGACCTCTCGGCGTGTCCGCAGGATGCCGAACAGGACCGGATCCGGCTCGAGCGCCACGACGGACCAGCCACGGTCGGCCATGCGCGTGGCCGTGTTGCCGATCCCCGCACCCACTTCGAGGACCATCGAGCCCTCTTGGAGGTATCGAGAGAGCCATGCCAGGAGCATCTCCGTCGTGGCGACACCTCCCGGGTGGAGATCGCCTTCGCCGATCACTCCCCGCAGCTGATGAAACGCCAGGTCAGTCATCGTCAAACCGACCCGCCGAGATCGGGCTCGCCGACGCTCATCTCGTACGGTGCCAACAACTGCACGGCAGGACCGCACCGGGGAGGTCGCTCGGCGAGTCGCCGGTTCGATCCTGTCAGTATTCCTCCGCGATCGAGAAAAGGGGCTCGGCGCGGAACATGGTCTGGGTGTTGCTCACGACGAGGTGCCAGAGCACGACCCCAGCTGGCGTCACCTCATAGACCTCCGTCGGCCCGGTGGAGTCGAGAATGCCGGCGCAAGGTCGTGCCCGCCACTCGATGGCAAGCGTCGCCGTTCGCGACGGACAGCAACGCACGCTCAAGGAGCACGGCGGCCCCGGTGGCCTTACCGCCGTCGTCGACCTGCCGATCGGCTGGAGGCCGGTCGACGAGCGCGAACATCCGGTACCCGAGTGAATCGAGCCGCGCACCGCTCCCCCCACTGGTGTACTGCTACGATAGGGCGGCTCGCAGGAGGACGCCAGACGCTGCGGTGCTCTAGAGATAGCAGGGTCACGCGCACCGCTCTCCGCCGCTCCGCCCTACCGTCTGTACGGCGGTGCAGCCATGATGTTCGGGGACTCCCCGAGGAGTACGCCCCTGCCCACCACGACCATCCGTGGCCGGTTTCTGAATGCCGCGCTCGCCGCGGTGGCCGTCGTGCTGGCGCTGAGCGTTACCGAAGTGGGATTGCGCTCGTTCTACCCGCCGCCGACCGGCTACTTCGTGCTGGTGCCGGGTACCGACCGCATCGTCGAGTCGTCACCCGCTTTGATGCCAGGCGTGGAGGGGACCGCGCGGTACCGCGTGAACGAGCACGGCATTCGCGGTCGCCCGTTCGGCGACGACGGCAGCGAGGTCCGCATCCTCGCGCTGGGCGGAAGTGCAACCGAGTGCGCGTACCTGGACGAGGACGAGGTGTGGACGGCACTGCTGGAGCGGCGGTTGGGTCGCTCCCCGGGTGGACGGCGCGCGTGGGTCGGCAACATCGGCCGCTCGGGGCGAACCGCGCGGGATCACGCGGTACAGCTCACCTACGTGCTGCGCCAGCTGCCACCGATCGACGTGGCCCTCGTCCTCGTGGGCGCCAACGACCTGCTGTTCGCGCTGGCGCAGGGCGACGCGTACGAGCGCCCCGCCCCGATCACCGATCCCGACGCCGAGCGGGCACAGCTCCGCCGGGCCTTCGTCCTCCTTCCCGGCCCGATCCACCGGCCGCCCGCCGTGCCGGGCGACGCCCCCTGGCACGAGCGGACGGTACTTTGGCAGCTCGCGCGGCGGGTGAAGCTCGCCTGGGAAGCGCGGACCTCCGTGGCGCGCCAGGACGAGCGAGGGGCGACCATCACCCAGTGGCGCGCGGCCCGTGCGGCCGGCGCCACGATCGATCGCCTACCCGCGCGCTTCGCTGCGATGCTCGCCGAGTACCAGCGCAACCTGGAGGCGATGGTTGCGGCCGCGGCCGAGGCCCGTGTGGAGCTCGTCTTGGTCACGCAGCCCAGTCTCTGGCGGGCAGACAATACCGAGGCCGAGCGCGCCCGGCTCTGGATGGGTGGGGTCGGAAGCTACCCGGCGACTCCCGCGCGCGCGTACTACTCGACCGCCGTGCTCGCCGAGGGCATGCACGCCTACAACGACGTCCTGCTCGAGGTGTGCCGCACCAACGGACTCACGTGCGTCGACGCCGCTGGCGTGTTGCCACAGGACACGAGGATCCTGTACGACGACGTGCACTTCACGGAAGAAGGCTCGCGGCGGATCGCCGCACTGCTGGCAGAAGTGATTGGAGCGTGGTAGCACGGTGCGCCCACGGAGCGGCGACCGGAGGCCGTTCTTCGTGACTAGAGACGGATTCCCCCTCTACCTTCCTGTCCCGACGGCGTTGCTGAGCGCCGTGCCTTCGTGTCCCGCCCGGAACTCGCGAACGCTCTCGAGCGTCGTTTCCGCGATGTTCTGGAGCGCAGCGCGGGTCAGGAAGGCCTGGTGGCTCGTGATCAAGACGTTGGGGAACGTCAGCAGCCGGGCCAGGGCCGGCAAGCGTCATAGTGACGCATCGGGCCGGTGCCATTTCTTTGACATGCCCGGTGTCACCCGTTGGGAAGGCGTTATTGTCGGCTTTGTGACGTTCCGGCGGCGGGTGATGAATGCCCCTTGCAGCTTGCTCCCGGAGGACCTGGGCGCGTTCGCTTTTTCCGCCCCCTTTGACGGCGAGGTTACCTGGAAGGGACGCTCCGGCATGATCGCGGGACAATCCACCGCCAATTGCAGGCGCGATGCTTCTCAGCTGGCTGGCTGGTCGTGTGACGGAACGATGAACGCTCGCGGATCGGGGGATCTCGACGGCGTGCAGTTCCACATCAAGTGGGGGCCAGGCTGTTGGCCCTTCAGAAACACGGGGACGGTGCTTCACGACGC
>JBDHDN010000001.1:0-62225 GCA_039591485.1 Gemmatimonadota bacterium | reverse complement strand
CCCCGCGCGACCTGACGATCCAGGAGCTCGACGCGATTTCGAGTGATCGTCCGATGTTCGTGCTGAATGCCTCCGGCCACATCGCGTATGTCAACAGCAAGGCCTTGGCACTCGCCGGGATCACCAGAGACACCCCCGATCCTCAGGGCGCTCAATACGGACGATACGAGGACGGCTCACCCAACGGCGTGCTCTACGGTGTCAACGCCCATCTCCCGGTCGTTCTGCTGAACGAGGCAATCGTTACACGAATGGAGACCGGCTTCGTCGACGCCGGAATCGAGGTCGGCGAGCAGGCCGCCGCTCTCGGCATCACGACGCTCTGCGACATGGCGGCGGGCGCTTTCGGCGCCGCGGCAGACATCAGAGGCTTCGAGCAGATGTTCGTCGGGGGTCGCATGAAGACTCGCATTCGGGCCTACCTCTTCGACGGCAAAGCAGAGGAGTGGGACGAGGTGGGAGTCGAGCCAGGGTACGGCGACCCCTTCATGCGGGTGTCGGGGTGGAAGATGGTCGTCGACGGGTCCAACCAGGGGTATACCGGACGACAGCGGGAGCCGTATGTGGGCCGGGACTCCAAAGGCATCTTCTACGTGGAACCGGCGGTCCTTACCGACCACGTCCTCACACGGGCAACGCAGGGATGGCCCCTGGCCCTCCATGGCAACGGTGATGCCGCCATTGACGCCATTCTCGATGCCTGTGAGAATGCTCGCGATCAAGGGGTCGACATCCAATCGCTGCGCTGCCGGATCGAGCACTGCTCCATCCTTCACGATGACCAGATCGACCGCTGCAAGGCTCTCGGGATCGCCCCGAGCTTCCTGATCAATCACGTGCACTACTGGGGCCACGTGATGCGCGACAACGTGTTCGGCCCGGAGAAGGTGCAGTGGCTCGACCGCTGCGGCAGCGCCGAGGCCGCAGGCCTCATCTGGACCATGCACACGGACGCGCCGGTCTCGCCGTTGGGGTCGCTCCACAAGATCCGCGTCGCAGTGGTACGGGATCTCTGGAAGGAGCCGGACACGATTCTGGCACCGCAGGAGCGGGTCGGGGTCGAAGCCGCGATACGATCCATCACGCGAGATGCGGCCTGGCTGTGCCACTCTGAGGACGAGATCGGCAGCCTCGAGCCCGGGAAGCTCGCCGATTTCGTCGTGCTCGAAGGCGACCCGCGCACGGTGGACCCGCGGGCGATCTCGGACATCAAGATCCATGAGACCTGGATGGATGGCAGACAGGTCTATGAGGCTGATGGGTCGCTACTGGGAGCGAGACCATCGACGAGCGGCGGCGGACGCCACAGCAGGCCCAGGCCGACGTGAACAAGGCGGTCGAACAAATGCTCACGGACTTCCCGCCCAGTAGCGGCTGAGAGGAACACCCGCGGAATATCGCAGCCGGTCGGAGGACTATGGCATCGACTGCGCCGAGGTCGGCTGTAGCGGAAGCCAATCCTAGGAGTTAGAATCTGCGACCCTTGGCACGGTAGACCATGGCAGTCAGGCGACTGCAGCTATCCCCTTCGGAGGTACGCATGCGAGGTGCCGTACGCATTGGTCTTGTCATAGGCATCCTGACCGTGAGCTGGATCGGGGAGACCCTCGCCCAGGATCCGGTAGGCTTGCCAGCGCCACCGCCCGAGACCATCCAGGACGCGTTCAAGTCCCAGAAGCACTACTCACCCTATGCCGGGCGGAACTTCCCGACGGCGGTCTACTGGGGGGACACCCACCTGCACACCGGCATGTCCATGGACGCGGGTGCGTTCGGCGCGCGGCTCACGCCCGAGGACGCGTATCGGTTCGCTCTCGGCGAGGAGCTCACCTCGTCGACCGGCCTGCAGGTGAAGCTGTCGCGGCCGCTCGACTTCCTCGTGGTGGCCGACCACTCGGACAACATGGGGTTCTTCCCGCGGCTCTACGCCGGCGACCCGGACATGCTCGCGGATTCCACTGGGAAGCGGTGGTACGAGATGATCCGGGAGGGCGGTCAGACCGCCGTGCAGGTCGCGGTCGAGGTGATCGTGGCCTTCTCGCAGGGGACGTTCCCCGAGGCGCTGGCATCCCTGCCCGGTGACGAGGCCTACCAGGCTGCGTGGGAGGAGACCATCGACGCCGCGGAGAAGTACAACGACCCCGGCGAGTTCACGGCCTTCATCGGCTACGAGTGGACCTCGAACACCGGGGGCAACAACCTGCACCGGGTCGTGATCATGCGGGACGGCGGTGACAAGGCCAGCATGGTGGAGCCGTACACCACCCTCAAGCCGTTGGGCAGCGACAACCCGCGCGACCTGTGGAGCTGGCTCCAGATGTATCAGGACAAGACCGGAGGCAGGGTGCTGGCACTGGCGCACAACGGGAATCTCTCCAACGGCATTATGTTCCCGACGGTCGATAGCTTCACCGGCATGCCGTTCGACCGTGCGTACGCCGAGACGCGCGCCAAGTGGGAGCCGCTGTACGAGGCCACCCAGATCAAGGGTGACGGCGAGGCCCATCCGTTCCTGTCGCCCAACGACGAGTTCGCCGACTACGAGACATGGGATCAGGGCAATCTCGATCTGAGCGTGTCCAAAGACAACGACATGCTGCAGTACGAGTACGCCCGCTCCGCACTGCAGATCGGGCTGCAGCTCGAGCAGGAGCTGGGTGTGAACCCGTACAAGTTCGGTATGATCGGCTCCACCGACTCACACACCGGCCTCGCCACCGCCCAAGAAGACAACTTCTTCGGCAAGCACTCCGGTGCGGAGCCGAGCCCGGAGCGGTGGGAGCACCCGATGGCCCAGGTGGGTGACAAGAAGTACGAGGGGTGGTCCATGGTGGGGTCGGGCCTGGCTGCCGTGTGGGCGCGGGAGAACACGCGCGAGGCGCTGTTCGAGGCGATGCGGCGCAAGGAAACCTATGCGACGACCGGCTCGAGGATGCTCGTACGGTTCTTCGGTGGCTGGGAGTTCACCGAGGATGACGCCATGAACCGGTTGCCCGCGGACGTCGGGTACACCAAGGGTGTCCCGATGGGCGGTGACCTGACGAACCGTCCGGACGGCCGCTCACCCACGTTCCTCGTCGGGGCCCTCAAGGATCCCCTCTCGGGCAACCTGGACCGGATCCAGATCGTCAAGGGCTGGCTCGATGCCGGCGGAGCGCGGCAGGAGCGGGTCTACGACGTGGCCGTGTCCGACGGCCGCTCCATCGGCTCTGACGGACGCTGTCGTACTTCCGTCGGCAACACGGTAGACATTGCCAACGCCACCTGGACCAACACGATCGGAGCACCTGAGCTGCTCACGGTGTGGACCGATCCGGACTTCGATCCGGACCAACCGGCCGTGTACTACGCACGGGTCATCGAGATCCCGACCCCGCGGTGGACCGCCTACGAGGCCAAGCGCTTCGGGATTACGATGTCGTCCGACGTACCGATGATCACGCAGGAGCGGGCGTACACGAGTCCGATCTGGTATACGCCGGAGAACTAGCTCAGCCCACAGCTTGGGCAAACCACGGTGACCTGGACAGGTCGTTCCAGGTCACCGTGGTCTTTGTGTAACCGAACTGCTGTGAAGGGCCGATTCACGTCGGTGGGGTCGGGGTGTGTGTGTTTGTCGGCATTCTCTGATACACCTCCGTTGCCGTTCTGCGGTCGCCTCGGTCGTGCCCCGACGTGACATCTCGCGCGGCGCGACATGTCACGCCCGCGGCTGAGCCATCGCTGTCCATAGTGGAATCGCAAGTGCCCATCGGCAATAGACTTCCAGCCGTGGGCGTAGGGAGCCGCCGTTGGCACGGTGCGTGCCACCCCCCCGGGTATCGATCTCCGCCTCCCGGCGGTGCGACCCTCGATCCTTCGTGCAAGTGAGGTCTGGTACCATGCGACTTCGCACTGCTCTGTCGCTACTCGCCCTGGCGGCCATCCCGCAGCTCCTGACCGCTCAGGAGACGTTCACGGTGCGTGGTATGGTAGTGAACCAGGAGCAGAACATCCCGCTCCAGTACGCCGTGGTCGGCATTCCCGAGCTCGAGATCTGGGATCTGTCAGACGAGGCCGGCGTGTTTGAGCTGGAGGGTGTGCAGGAGGGCGTCTACCGGTTCATCGCGCTCAAGCGCGGCTACAACATGGCTATCGAGGCGGTGAATTTCGAGGGCCCGATGGAGTTCATCGTCGACCTGGAGGAAGAAGACCAGGACGCGCCGCTCGGCAACGGGAATCTGGTGGGGCAGGTGGTGGATGAGGAGTCTGGTCGGCCGGTGGATGGGGTGGAGATCCGGCTGTTCCCGACGGAACAGACTGCGACGGCCGATGCACAGGGCCAGTTCGAGATCGAGGATATCACCTCGGGAGCCCTGCAGATCGAGTTGCGCCGGGTCGGCTACGAGCCGCGGATCGACACGATCGCGGCGTTTCCGGGGGTCACGCTGGAGCTGACGATCTCGATGGCCGCGCAGCCGATCGTGCTGGAGCCCATGGTGGTGACCGTGCGGTCACGGCACCTCGAGGCGGCTGGGTTCTATCGCCGCGCACGGTCAGCCGCCGGCGGCCGTCAATTCACGCGTGCGGACATCGAGCGGCGCAATCCGTTCGAGCTGACCCAGCTGTTCGACGTCATCCCGTCGGTGCGAGCGGATCGGGATGCATTCGGCGACTGGGTGCTGCGCTCCACGCGCGGGGAACGATGCGAGCTGTCGGTGTGGATCGACGGGATGCGCACGCCCGGGTTCGACATCAACACCTATCCCGTGGACTGGGTCGAGGCGCTGGAAGTGTACGTCGGCGCATTCGTACCGGGGGAGTATTACGACCCGTGTGGAGTCGTGCTGATTTGGACCCGGCAGTAGTGCAGGAGCCGTACCTGAGGAACGCGGGTCGCCGGTCGACCCCGGCCGCGTAACTCGTGATCGCGGAGACGCTCCAGGAGGGAGGATGGGTTGGCCCACCAATCGAGTGAAGACAAGCTCGGCGACCGGAGCCGAGACACGTCGGGAGCGATCACCTTATTGCTCACCGCGTGGGTACGCGAGGGGAAGCGTGCGGAGTTCCTTCTGTCGGCTCGCAGCCTGGGACCGGGCACCGGTTTCGTGTTCTACGAGGGGATCGATGATCCCAGGCACGTCTGCGGCACTGCCCGGCTACAGGCCGACTCGATGGACCAGCCGTATCTGGCGAGCGAGCGGTTTCGTGCGCTCAAAGGGGCTCTGCGCATACTGGCGACGAGCTGGAGCATCAGCGTGCTCCGCGAACGTGAAGGCTGGTGTGCCGAGTCACAACGGGAAGGAAGATCGGATCATGGACAATCACGGTGAAGGGAGTGGTGAATCATGAAGAGCTCGGTGTCAGGGGCGCTCGCGTTCGCGGTCTTGATGGTTGGCGCACAGCCCATTGCGGCGCAGGAACAGAGCCGCGAGTCGATGGCGCTGGACAATACCGCCGCACAGTGGTCGCTCCAGTTCGCCTACCAGGCGAACACGGACTACCGGCAGGACACCCTCGCCAACGGGTTGGCCCGTCCGGAAGGCAACAAGGGCTACTTCCAGTACCGGATGGTGGCGCCGATCCCGCTCGGCAAGGTGTCCATTCTGCCGCGCCTCACCGTGCGCCTCTCCGAGAACAAGGACGGCGAATGGGGCCTGTCCCCTACGGATCTGTTCGCCCTCATCGTTCCGTTCCAGTGGTCCACAGGACGCGCTGGCATCGGCCCTGACCTGGTCATTCCAGGAAGCGCGAAGGTGGGGAGCAACGAGTGGGCGTACGGTCTGGCGGGTGCGGTGATTCAGCGGTTCTTCAACGAGAAGATGATGGTCGGGCTGCTGGTCCAGCAGACCTGGGGTCGGCGTGACGTGATCGATCCGGACCAACCCGTGCCGACCGATAGCACGGAGACCGGGGCGAACCCACTTGTCATCAACCCGTTCATCAACCTCCAACTCGGCAAGGGGTTCTACCTCGGCACGAACGACTTGGTGGCGCAATACAGCTGGGAGTTCAAAGGATGGAAGCTGCCGGTTGGCGCCCGCCTGGGTTACGTGATGGTGACCCCGAAGAACACCTGGAACTTCTACGTCGAGTACGCGACCGATTTTGCGACGAACGACTGGCCGGGGGCGGCGGCCAAGAACAAGATCCGGCTCAACGTGTCGTTCAGCATCCCGGTCGGGTAGCTCGACGAGACGGCGCGAGCGCGACCTTATGCCCTCAGCTGCCCGCCCTCCGCGAGCCCGCCTGGTCGTTGGCGGTACGGTCTTCGTGGCCGGGTTTGCCGCCCCGCTACTCGTGCCGGTTGTGGCCGCGAGCGAGCTTCCCGCGGGTTGGAAGACGACCGTTTCGGGACTCCTCATGATGGGCATCCCGGAGTTGGGTATGATGGTCGCCGTCGCCATCCTGGGGAAGGACGGGTTCGCGTTCCTGACCGGCGGCATCAAGCGGCGGTTGAAGGCGTTTTTCAAGCAGTATGGCCCAGCCGAGCGGGTGAGCGCCACGCGGTACCGGATCGGTCTCGTGATGTTTCTGGCGCCCATTGCGATCGCCTGGGCGGCACCGTACCTGGGACATCACATCCCTTCCTACGAGACGAACGAGCTGGTCTACGCCGTGGTGGGAGATGTGATGCTCCTCTCCAGCCTGTTCGTGCTGGGAGGAGAGTTCTGGGACAAGCTGCGCTCGCTGTTCGTGCATGGAGCGCGGGCGGCATTCCCGTGAGTACCGAGCATGCGCGCAGAGAGAATGGGCCGCAGGCTCGCCATTGGGTTGTATCCGGTCCAGGGGGAGCTGCCGTCGACACAAGAGACATGAACGCTGGAGGATCAATCATGAAGCGAACCACACGATTCCTGAGTGGGATGATCGTGACGGTGGTGGGGGCGACCATCGTCGCGTGCGGTGGCATGCAGGTCCGGACGGACTTCGACCCCTCGGCAGACTTCAGTCGCTACGAGACGTTCTTCGTGCTCGAGGAAGCAGGCGACGCCAGCGCTCCCGGTTTCTGGGATGCGCGAATCAAGACCGCCATCGCGCGGACGCTGACGGCCAAGGGGTGGCGACGCGTCGAGTCCCCGGAGCAGGCCGACGTCGCCGTCGGCTATCAGCTCACCACGGAAGAACGGTCGTCGTACCAGACGGTAAGCACGGGCTGGGGCGGGTACGGGTACGGCTGGGGCGACTGGTACGGGCCGCCGATGGGCGGCATGCGGACGAGCTCCACGGAGCGCCGCTACGAAGTGGGCACGCTGATCGTCGCGATGTTCGACGTCGCGCAGAAGCAGATGGTCTACTCGAGCACCGCGAGCGGGGAAATCGACGAGCGGCAGCAGACGCCGGAGCAAGCCCAGGCCGACGTGAATGGCATCCTCGACAAGATGCTCGAGAACTTCCCGCCGAACAGTGGGTGAGCGGGTGCTTTGCGTGAGTCAAGAGTGCAGAACGCGGGGTGAAGAGTGAAGGGTGAGGGTGCATGCGTGTGATATACCGCAGGTGACGAGGGTTACGAGGAATGAGGAGGTACTCGGCATGACGCGTATGCGGATGGGCGTGCTGGCCACCGGACTCGTGCTCGGCGGATGTGCGGCGCCGGTGGCGGACACGCCGGAGGCGAGGCTCGAGCAGGCGCGTGAGGTGGCGCAGATCGAGGTCGACGGCGGAGCCCTCGCCGATGCGCTCGAGCTCGGCGCTGACATCGCGTGGAACGCCAGTGCCTATGCACTGGAAGAGGAGTTGGGCCGGCCAGTGACCGACGAAGAGCGGGGGCAGGTCCGCGGCATTTTCCGCACTGCGCTGGCGGCGTTCCTGACGCCGGAGGCCTGGGTGGAAGCATCGGCTGCGGTGTACGCCGCACACCTGACGGTCGCGGAGCCGGATGATCTTGCCCGGTTCTACCGCACGTCCACCGGCAGCAAGCTCCTGTCGCTGCAGGAAGAGCTGACGAGCAAGCTCGGGGATGCCGCCGAGGCGATCGTGGCGGAGAACGAGGCGGCCTTTGCGGCCCGCGTGGACGAGGCGCTGGCCGAGGCGTTCCCCGAGATCGGGGGGCAATAACCATGTCGCGGCGCGCTGCGGGCCAGCTGTCCGCTGCATGGCTCGGGTGCGCGATGACGCTCGGCGTTGGACTCGTGGCCGCCGATTCCGTCACCGCGCAGTCGAACGTGATGCAGCGGCTACAGTATGGTGAAGTCCTCTCGGCACAAGCCGTCGTTATCCAGGACCGTCCGAGCGGCCGTGGTGCCGCGGCGGGATCGACCGTGGGCGCCATCGCCGGCGCCGCGATCGCGCGGCGCGGCGATGGGCTGCTCGGCGCGCTTGTCGGTGGGGCGATTGGTGGCGCGATCGGTCGTGCAGCCGACCGTGCCGGCTCAACGAAACGCGGTACCGAGTTGACCATCCGGCTCGACTCGGGCGACGAAGTCGCGATCCAACTCGCGGGTGAGCAGCAGTACTACGCCGGAGACCGGGTTCGTCTGACGAGCGGCCCCAGAGGAACGCAGGTGCAACGGGTGCAGCGTGAGTGAAGAGTGCAGAACGCAGAACGCAGAACGCAGAATGCAGAACGCAGAATGCAGAATGCAGAGTACGGGTTGCAGGCATGGTGCGATAGCACGTGGAGTCACGAGCAAACACTTGAGGAGGAGTTGGCATGCGTTGGTCGAAGCTGAGGTTCATGGGCGTGCTGTGTGCTGCCGCACAGATACCGGTTATCGAGGAACAAGCGGCTGAGCACTTCAAGAGCCGCGGGTACTCCCCGTACGCCGATCGGGGATTCCCGACCCAGGTGTTGTGGGGGGATACCCACCTGCACACGGCCAACTCGCCCGATGCGTTCGCGTTCGGCAACCGCTTGGGCCCAGAGGAAGCGTACCGGTTCGCGCGTGGCGAGTCCGTGACGTCGGCGACCGGGCAGCGTGTCCAGCTCTCACGACCGTTGGACTGGTTGGTTGTGGCGGACCACGGTGTCGCCATGGGTGCAATGATGGAGCTGTACAAAGGCAATCCGTCGTTGTTGCAGGACGAGCGGCTCAAGCGCTGGCATCTGATGATGAACGAGAGCCCGGAGAGAGGAGTGCAGGCAGCGGGAGAGCTCATCTCGGAGGCCAGTCAGGGAAATATCCCGCCGGCGATGCTCGATCCCATGATCGCGCGATCGGTCTGGAATTCGTACACGGCGACCGCCGAGGGTTTCAACGAGCCGGGGCAGTTCACCGCGCTGATCGGCTACGAATGGACCTCGCTAGTGCAGGGCAACAACCTGCATCGGGTCCTGGTCTTCCGTGGTGACAAGTCGAGTGCCGACCGGATCTTGCCGTTCACCTTCGCCGACAGTCCCGACCCTGAGAAGCTGTGGGAGTTCATGGCCTCCTACGAGGAGAAGACGGGCGACCACGTGCTGGCAATCCCCCACAACGGCAACCTCTCGAACGGGATGATGTTCGCGTTCACCAAGCTGTCGGTGAGCCGCTGGACCGCACCTACGTCGAGACCCGTGCCAACTGGGAGCCGGTGTACGAGATCACTCAGATCAAGGGTGATGGGGAGGCGCACCCCTATCTCTCGCCCGATGACGAGTTTGCCGGGTACGAGCTGTGGGACAAGGGCAACCTCGACATGAGCCAGCTCAAGACCGACGACATGCTGCAGTACGAGTACGCGCGCGAGGCGCTGAAGAACGGTCTTCGCATCGAGGCGGACCTGGGTGTGAACCCGTTCAAGTTCGGCGTGGTGGGCAGCACCGATTCGCACACGTCGCTTGCCACGGCCGCCGAGGAGAACTTTTTCGGCAAGCATAGCGGCAAGGAGCCGAGTGACCATCGCTGGGCGCAGCCGGTGCTGGCGACGCCCGCCGCCAATGTGATGGGCTGGGAGCAGGTGTCATCGGGGTTGGCCGCCGTGTGGGCGACCGAGAACACGCGCGAGGCGATCTGGGACGCGTTCAACCGGCGTGAGGTGTACGGCACCACCGGCCCGCGCATGCTGGTGCGCTTCTGGGGTGGATGGGACTTCGTCGAGGCCGATGCCACGAGCCGACTCCCTGCCGAGGTCGGCTATGCCAATGGTGTGCCGATGGGCGGCGACCTGACGCCCGCGCCGACTGGCACGGCACCTTCTTTCCTCGTCGCGGCACTGAAGGATCCGTACAGCGGCAACCTGGATCGCATCCAGATCGTCAAGGGGTGGCTCGACGCAAGCGGCAACGCGCACGAGCGCGTGTACGACGTGGCCTGGGGTGATGCCGACCGCCGGCAGCCGGGGCGCGACGGCAAGCTGCCGCCCGTCGGGAACACGGTGGACGTGGCGAACGCCACGTGGACCAACACGATCGGTGATCCCGAGCTGATCACCGTGTGGACCGACCCGGACTTCGACCCATCGCAGCCGGCGTTCTACTACGCGCGCGTGCTCGAGATCCCCACACCGCGCTGGACGGCGTACGACCAGAAGCGGTTCGGCATCACGATGGACTCCGAGGTGCCGATGGTCACACAGGAACGGGCGTACACGAGTCCGATCTGGTATACGCCGTGAGGGAATGCAGAGTGCAGAGTGCAGAGTGCTGAGTGCAGAATGCTGAATGCAGAGTGCAGAATGACTAACCACAGGGAGGAAGTGTGAGAAGAAGAATAGGTAGCTGGTTGGTGGCAGCAGCGCTCCTGGCCATCGTGGCGAGCACTGCCCAAGCACAGGACCGGCCCAACATCCTCGTCGTCTGGGGCGATGACATCGGCCAGTCCAACGTCAGTGCCTACACCATGGGCATGATGGGCTACCGGACGCCCAACATCGACCGGATTGCCAACGAAGGCATGATGTTCACCGACTACTACGGTGAGCAGAGCTGTACCGCAGGTCGGTCGTCGTTCATCACCGGCCAGAGCGTATTCCGTACCGGCCTGAGCAAGGTCGGGTTGCCCGGAGCGGATCTCGGCCTTCGCATCGAGGATCCGACGATCGCCGGGCTCCTCAAAGCCCACGGGTACGCGACGGGCCAATTCGGCAAGAACCACCTGGGCGACCAGGATGAGTTTCTGCCCACCAACCACGGCTTCGATGAGTTCTTCGGCAACCTGTATCATCTCAACGCCGAGGAAGAGCCGGAGCACGAGGACTACCCCGGGGACATGGTGACCGCAGACGGACGGACCTTCCTCGAGCGGTTCGGGCCCCGCGGCGTGATCCACAGCTACGCCGATGGGCGCATCGAGGATACCGGCCCGCTCACGAAGAAGCGGATGGAGACCGTGGACGACGAGACCTCCGATGCCGCCATGGCCTTCATCCGGCGGGCCCACGAGGCGGGGGAGCCGTTCTTCGTCTGGTGGAGCGGGACACGCATGCACTTCCGCACCCACGTCAAGGACGAGCTGCGCGGCATCTCGGGGCAGGACGAGTACTCCGACGGTATCTACTCGACCGACAACGGCCCGCACTACAACACGTGGCCGGATGCGGCCTCGACGCCGTTCCGGGGTGAGAAGAACACGAATTGGGAAGGTGGTTGGCGGGTACCGGCGATGGTGCGTTGGCCCGGGAACATCGCGCCTGGATCCGTCACGAACGAGATCGTCCATCACATGGACTGGCTGCCGACGTTTCTGGCGGCGGCCGGTGATACCGACATCAAGGCGAAGCTGATGCAGGGCGGTGTCGAGGCGATCGGCCGGTCGTACAAGGTGCATCTCGATGGGTACAACATCCTGCCCTTGCTCACGGGCGAGACCGACGAAAGCCCGCGCCAGGAGATCTTCTACTTCTCGGACGACGGGGACCTGACGGCCCTGCGCTACGCCGATTGGAAACTGATCTTCATGGAGCAGAAGGCGGCCGGTACCTTCCGCGTGTGGATGGAGCCGTTTGTGCCGCTCCGGCTGCCGCTCCTCTTCAATTTGCGGCGCGATCCCTATGAGCGGGCCTCGATCACTTCGAACACGTACTACGACTGGATGCTCGACCACGTGTTCTTGATGGTGCCGGCACAAGCGTACGTGGCCCGGTTCCTGGAGACCTTTGCGGAGTTCCCGCCGCGGCAGAGGGCGGCGAGCTTCAGTCTCGATCAGGTGATGGAGAAGCTCAATCCGACGAGCCACTAGCGGAGCCTCGACGCAGCTTGCGCGGGGAACAAATAGGGCAACGTGAGTGACGAATGCTGGCTGGTGATTGCGCACATCTGGTGATCGCCAGCCGGCCCATCGCAAGAGCAGGATGACGTGGCGCACAGCCTGGAAGGCAAAACCACCATGGGCGGCTTCCTCAAGGCACTCGGCCGGAAGTTCGTGAGCGGCTTTCTCATTCTGCTGCCGTTCCTGCTTGCCTACCTCCTGATCGGCGGGTTCTATGACCTCACGGTCCTGCTCACCGCACCGCTGCAGGACGTGATTCCGCAATTCGGCGTCCTGAGTCCTCTGCAGCGACAGCTCGCGATCCTCGGGAGCCTGTTCGTGCTCTTTGTGCTGATTGGGATCCTCAAGGACACCGGGCCGGCTCGGCGGGTGGGTGCGTGGATAGAGCGGGAGTTCTTCAACCGGTTTCCGCCGTATCGCATCGTGCGCGACATCACTCGGCAGCTGGCCGGAGAGGAGCTGAAGAATATGCAGCCGGCGCTGCTGGAACTTGCACCTGGCATTCGCACCATCGGGTTCATCGTTGAAGCACTCGATGGCGATCGCGTGACGGTATTTCAGCCGCTCACGTCGGTGCCGACCATGGGCACGCTGCAGATCGTCGAACGGAGCAAGGTGCACCCCCTGGACTCGGGATTCATGGACGCGCTCGGCTGGTACTTCAACTGGGGTGCGGATACGCAGGCGGCGTTGGGGTCCCGGAAGCTCGTGAGCACGCAGGGAGACTAGGGCTCGCGCATGATGCGCAACGCAGCCAGGGCATGGGGAGCCGTCGCGGCCATCGGGGCGCTGGCGACGGGAGCGGCTTCTGCGCAGGATCTCGAGCCGCGCGCGCTCACCAACCTCCCAATGGGGACCAACTTTGTCGTGTTCGGCTATGCGTTCTCCTACGGGAACGTGCTACTGGATCCCGCCATTCCCGTCGAGGACCTGAACGCCGACCTCCATACGCTGGTCGCTGCATACGCGCGGGCGATCGATGTCTTCGGCCTGTCCGGTAAGATCGACGCAATCGTTCCGGCCTCGACCGGCCGCTGGCGTGGCCTACTCGAGCGGCAGGACACCACGCGCATCGCCAATGGCATCGGCGATCCACGCGTGCGGCTGTCCGTGAACCTGGTGGGTGCCCCCGCGCTCAACCGTGAGGAGTTTGCCGACTACGTTCCGGGTACCGTGGTCGGTGCCAGCGTACAGGTGTGGGTGCCCGTCGGGCAGTACGATCCCGATCGGTTGCTCAATCTCGGTTCCCATCGCTGGGCGTTCGTGTCGCAGATCGGCGTCTCGCAGCGATTAGGGCCGTGGATCGTCGAAGCATACGCGAGCGCGAGATTCTTCACGACCAACAGTGACTTCTTCGGCGGCAACACGCTCGAGCAGCGTCCGTTCCTCTCGGCGCAGCTCCATCTCGTGCGCACGCTGTCCCGGCGCTTCTGGGTCGCCCTCGACAGTGGGATTGGGGCGGGTGCTCGCGGCGTGGTGAACGGAGAGCCCGGGGACAATTGCCAATCGGCCTTCCGTGTCGGGATCACGGCCGCGGGCTGCATCGTCGGGCTACATTCGCTCAAGCTGGCTGCGGTGACGACCAAGCGGATCGACCGGGGTCCGGACTTCGACGTGGTGAGCGTGGCATACCAGTTCGCGTGGGGTGGGTTGTGAATGTAGAGTGTGGAACACTCGTGGATTCTCGAGCGGACGGTCAGGTACGGTGACGACAGCGCTATGACGACACGCGACGCAATTCTCGATCTCCGAGCCCGCATGTCCCGGGACATCGTGGGCCAGGAGCACATCCTCGAGCGGATCATCATCGGACTGCTCGCCAACGGCAATCTGCTGGTCGAGGGCCTGCCAGGCCTTGCCAAGACCAGAGCGATCAAGAGCCTCGGTACCCATCTCGAGGCCGACTTCTCGCGTATTCAGTTCACGCCGGACCTGCTGCCATCGGACGTGACCGGCACCGAGGTCTATCACCAGATCGATGGCAAAGGGGAATTCCGCTTCGAGCCGGGGCCCATCTTCGCCAACCTCGTGTTGGCCGACGAGGTGAACCGCGCTCCCGCCAAGGTGCAGGCGGCTCTCCTGGAAGCGATGGAGGAGCGTCAAGTCACGGTGGCCGGCACGACCCACACGCTGCCGCCGCTGTTTCTGGTCATGGCCACGCAGAACCCGGTGGAGCAGGAGGGTACCTACCCGCTTCCCGAAGCGCAGATGGACCGGTTTCTGATGCACGTGCTGATCGACTACCCCGGAAAGAGTGACGAGGTGCATGTGCTGCGCCTCGTGCGAGGTGAGGAGATCCTGCGCAATCCACGGGGTGACGTGGGGCGTTCCCAAGAGGGAGCAGGCACAGCGAGCTCACCGCCGGCTGGCGCTCCGCCGGTTCCTCAGGAGGCCGTGTTTACAGCGCGCAACGAGATCCACCAGGTGCACATTGCCGAGTCGATCGAGCAGTACATCGTCGACCTGATCGACGCGACCCGGCATCCTGGGAGCTATTCGGCAGATCTGGAGAAGTGGGTCGACGTCGGAGCCAGCCCGCGCGGGGGCATCGCGCTGGACAAGTGCTCGCGGGCACACGCGTGGCTCCAGGGTCAGGACCACGTCACGCCGGACAACGTGCGCGCGGTGGCGCACGACGTGCTGCGGCACCGCCTGATGCTGAGTTACCAGGCCGGCGCCGCTGGGGTCTCGGCAAACGCCGTGATCGACGCGCTGCTGACACAGGTCGCCGTGGCCTGAGAGGCGCCATGCGATCGGACGAAGCGCGATCCGGTGTGATCCGACGAGTGCCGGCGGACGTCGGGGACTCGGCGGGTGTCTATACATCGCTCGACGATCTCGTTCGGATGCAGTACCGCGTCCGCGGCCTCACGTTCCTGCCACGCCAGCCGGTACACTCCCTGCTCTCGGGGCGTCACGCGTCACGCATGCGGGGCAGGGGGCTCAACTTCGAGGAGATCCGCGGCTACCTGCCGGGAGACGACGTGCGCTCGATCGACTGGAAGGTGACGGCGCGCACGCGGGAGACCCATGTCCGTGTCTTCACGGAGGAGCGCGATCGGCCGGCGTTGACGGTGATCGATCAGCGGATGGCGATGTTCTTCGGCACCAGACGCGCCCTGAAGTCCGTCGTAGCCGCCGAAACGGGTGCGGCGAGTGCGTGGCGCATTTTGGATCAGGGTGACCGCCCCGGCGCAGTCGTCTTCGATGACGACGGTTGGGAGGTCGTCCGGCCGCATCGAAGCCGCAAGACGGTGATGCGAATCCTCGAGACGATCGTGCTGAAGAACCGGGCACTGCGTGCGGATCGTGCCAGAGCGCCGAACCCCGGCATCTTCAATCACGTGCTCGACGCCATCAACCAGCGTGCGGGCCACGACTATCTGATCACGATCATCAGCGACTTCGACGGTGTCGACGAGGAGTCCGATCGACTGCTCGCCCGCATGGCGCGGCACAACGACGTGCTCGCGGTACCGGTGTACGACCCCAGTGCGCAGACCGGTCTGCCGGGTGGCCGGCTCGTAGTGAGCGGCGGCGAGCTGCAAATGGAGATCGACACCGCACGGGGATCGGTACAACAGCGCATGAAGGACGTCGTCGACCGACGACTGTCTCGCGTGATGGGCTGGCAGGACACCCTCGGGGTACCGGTACTGCCGATCGGTACCCACCGCGATCCGCTGGATCAGGTGCGCGAGATGTTGGGTGCGCTGCCGGGGCTGCGCAGACGGACGCCCCGATGATGCCGCTCGCGATCCAGGAAGCCCAACCCTCACCAGTTCTCGAGGGCCTGAACGACATCGTCGTTCCCGAGCCGGTGTCACTCGTGCCGCAGACCCTCGGGTGGGCGGTCGTCGCTGTGGCCGTCATCGCCTTGCTCGCCGTAGGAGCGCTGCTGGCATGGCGGCGGCACCGCAAGAACGCCTACCGTCGAGCGGCGCTCGCACTGGTCGATACGACGCCGCTCTCGGCCCTGCCGGCGTTGGTGAAGCGCGTGGCACTCGCTGCCGCGCCACGGCCGGAGGTGGCGGCGCTCACGGGTGAGGCATGGCTGGCGTTCCTGGATCGTACGTACGGCGGCAGCGGGTTCACGAACGGCCCGGGTAAGGCGCTCGCGTCGTTGTCGTTCGATCCCGGCGCGGCAGACGAGCAATCCGCTGCCGCTCTGCGGCATCTCGTCGCTCACTGGATCAGGAGGCACCGTGTTTGAGTTCGGCGCCCCCTGGGCCTTCACCCTGCTCCCCGCACCATTCTTGATTTGGTGGTTGCTGCCTCCGTACCGGGAGAAGGTCGAGGCCGTCCGTATCCCGTTCTTCGAGCAGATGGCCTCGGCGCTGGGCGAGACGCCCCGGCGTGGTGGTGCGCTGCTCCGCACGAACGTGCTGCAGAAGCTGCTGGCGCCGCTCGTCTGGGTGCTGTTGATCGTCGCTCTGGCACGCCCGCAGTTCGTGGAACCGCCGATCGAGAAAATCGAGTCCGCCCGCGACCTCATGCTCGCGGTAGATCTCTCGGGCTCCATGGATACGCGTGACATGTTCGACCCGGACGGCACTCGCGTCACTCGGCTCGACGCGGTGAAGCTCGTGCTCGCCGACTTCATTGCACGGCGGAATGCCGATCGTATCGGGGTCATCGTCTTCGGGAATCAGGCGTTCGTACAGGCGCCGTTCACGCAGGACCACATGCTGGTGCGCACCCTGCTGGATCAGACCGAGCCGCGCATGGCCGGACCCATGACGATGCTGGGCGACGCGATCGGGCTCACCATCAAGGCGTTCGAGCAGAGCACCGCGCGCGACCGTGTCCTGATCCTGCTCACCGACGGCAACGATACCGGCAGCAAGGTCCCGCCGCGCAAGGCCGCCGAGATTGCGGCGCAGCACGCGCTCACGATCTTTCCGGTTGCGGTCGGAGATCCCACGAGCGTGGGCGAAGGTGAGATGGACCTCGATGCCCTGCAGGACGTCGCAAGTGCGACGGGAGGCCAGCTGTTCGACGCGAGCGACCGCGCAGAGCTGGAGTCGGTCTATCGGCAGATCGACGCGCTGACGCCCGAAGAGATCGAGACCACCTCGTACCGCCCGACCCGCCCGCTGTTCTTCTGGCCGCTGGGCGCCGCCGTACTGCTCGTGTTCGTGTATCACACGGTGATGGCGATCCGGATGTCGCTGATCTCAGTGAGGCAGCGTCATGCTTGACCTCGGCGCGCTGCACTTCCTCCGCCCGCTGTGGCTGTTGGGCCTCATACCCAGCGTGCTGCTCTACATGGTCATCCGCTACCAGGGCAGCATCCAGCGCCAATGGAAGGGCGTCATCGATGCGCACCTGCTGCCGCATCTCACGACCGGCGGGAGACGCGGTTTCCAATTCCGGCCGATTCACTTGATCTCACTGCTCACGGCGCTCGGCTGCATCGGCCTCGCCGGTCCGACCTGGGAGCGAGAGGTCTCGCCCTTTGCCGAGGATGCTGCACCGTTGGTCGTGGCCCTCGACCTGTCGCCGTCCATGGATGCGGTCGATATCCAGCCCTCTCGGCTGGAGCGGGCCAAGCAGAAGGTGCGTGATCTGTTGCAGGCCCGCCCGGGGGCTCGCACGGCGCTCATCGTGTACGCCGGGACCGCGCACACGGTGCTCCCGCTGTCCGACGATCCGTCGATCTTCGAGAGCTTTCTCGCCGCTTTGGAAACCGGGATCATGCCGAACCGGGGCAAGGATGCCACGGCCGCACTGGCGCTGGCCCAGGCGATCCTGGAGACGGACTCCGTGACCGGGACTATCCTCTTCCTGACCGACGGGATCGGCGAAGAGCATGCCGAGGCATTCGCGGCACACGATGCCAGCAGTCGGGATCAGGTGATCGTGTTGGCGGTCGGGACCGAAAACGGCGGCCCGGTGCGCCGGTCCGACGGGAGCTTTGCGACCGACCCCAACGGGCGTCGCGTGGTGGCGACGCTTGATCGCACGGGTCTGGAAGCGTTGCGCAGCAGAGCCGGGGTGTATGTCGCGAGCATCACGGTGGATGACCGCGACGTCCGGCAGGTACAGCGCCGCGTGCAGAGCCACCTGCGGCAGGTGCAGCAGGAATACGAGACGGCCCGCTGGCGCGACATGGGCTACTACCTGTTGTTCCCCGTCACCCTGCTCGGCCTCCTGTGGTTCCGCCGCGGGTGGACCGTGCGATGGGCCGCGTTCCTCCTCGTCTTCGCGCTGCAGGGTTGCACCGGAGACACGACGTTCGCCGATCTCTGGTGGACGCGGGATCAACAGGCGCGCCGGCTCTACGAGGCGGGGTCGTATGCGGATGCCGCGGCGCGGTTCGACGATCCCTTGTGGAGGGGCGTGGCCGCATACCGGGCGGGCAATCTCGATCTCGCCGCGGCGCAGTTCGGGCGCATGAGCACTCCGGAGGCCGCGTACAACCTGGGCAATACCTTCGCGCGCCTGGGGCTGTATGAGGACGCGGTGGCGGTGTACGACGAGGCGCTGGCGGCCCGGCCCGACTGGGACGAGGCCCGGCACAACCGCGAGCTGGTGGCAGCGGTGCTGGAGCAACCGCCGGAGCCGGAGCCGCAAGGGCAACCGGGCACCCCGCCGTCGTTCGATCCCGATGAAGTCCGTGTCGACGATCGGGCGCATCGGGGCGAGATGGGTGAAGTGGAGATGAGCCTGCTGTCCGACGAGCAGATCGCCGAGATGTGGATGCGCCGGCTGCAGACATCGCCTGCGGATTTCCTGCGGTGGCGGTTTGCCACCGAGGCAGCGACGCAGGGTGGAGGTGACAGGTGAAGCGGTCGCTCGTCCGACCGGCAGTCCTGGGGGCGCTTGCCGTGGCGATCGCGGTGCCCGGAGGTGCGCAAGAGGACGGCAGACCGTTCGCACGAGCACGTCTCGACCCCGGCCGAACGGTGACCGTGGGCCAACCGCTGCGCATCACGGTCGAGGTGCTGGTGCCGTCCTACTTCACGGGCGGACCGCGGTTCTCGCCGCTGGACGTGCCCGACGCGCTGACCCTGTTCGAGGATCGCGGCACCAACTTCACCGAGCGGGTCGGACGCGCGACGTTTGCCGGCCAGAGTCGCTCGTACGTGGTCTATCCGCAGCGGCCCGGCGCGTTTCGCGTCGACGGGATTTCGGTCACGGTTCCCTACTTCGACGACAGCGAGGGCCGCACGACCGCTACGGTGGCACCGCCGGCGATCGCGTTCGAGGCGGTGCTGCCGCCGGAGGCGGAGGGACTGCCGTACTTCATTTCCACGTCTCGGCTGTCGCTCACGGCCAGCTACGATCCCGTGCCCGACACGCTGCACGTCGGGGATGCCTTCACGCGGACCGTTACCGCGACGGTGAACGACGCCCTAGCCATGGTCGTCCCGCCCATGGGTGCCGATTCCATCGCGGGGCTCGCCGTGTACGCTGACCCTCCACTGGTGGACGATCAGGGTGGCGAGCGCGGCGAGCGGATCGTCGGCACGCGGTCGGAGGCGGTCACGTTCGTGGCGCTCGCGGAGGGTGAGTACGAGGTACCCGGCGTCGAGCTTCGCTGGTGGGATGTGAACGCGGGGCGTATGCGCACGGCGGTGGTTGGTCCCGAGACATTCGTCGTGCTCCCGGCAATTGCGGCGTCACCGTTCGCGCTCGCGGTCGATTCGGCGGAGTCGGAGGCCACCTCGGCCGAAGCGTCCCCGCGCATCGATCTCGTCGGCATACTGCGCCGTTACGGGATCTGGGTGTTGGGGCTGGTGGCGGTGGTCTGGGTCGGTGTACGGATTTGGCGGCGTCACGGTGCGCGGTGGATACGAGCGTGGCGCGCCGCGAGGGCCGCACGGGCCGAGTCGGAGCCGGCGTACTTCGACAGGTTTCGTGAGGCCGCACGCGGCGGCGATCCCGTGGCATCGCTCAGAGCGCTCACGGCCTGGTACGACCGCGCGCGCAGCGCGAGTGACTCGGCGGCGGTGTCCGATTGGATCGTCGCTACCGGGGATGTCCAGTTGGCCCGGTCGTACGAAGGCCTGCTGGCGGTCCGCTACCGGGACGACACTGCGGACGCCACGTGGGATGCTGATGGTCTGGTGCAGGCGGTGGCGCGGGCACGCAAGCGAGCGATGAAGCGATTGCGGAGTGTATCGGCCACGGCACTACCCCCGCTGAATCCGCGCACCTCGTGACACCATCCCGTGCACCCATGACACTCCGCGCGCTGCGTTGCGAGCCCGTGCTCTCTCTCGCGGTTCTCGCGAGCGCTGCGCGATGTCTGGTCGACAAACCGTTGAGGAGGAGATGACATGAGCCACATGACGCGTGGTATTGCCTGTGCGGTCGGCACCGTGCTCATGCTCGGTTTTTTGGGGTGTGGAGCTGCGGAGGAGGCGGATCAGGAGCATGGAGCGACACTGCAGTGGGGCTATGAGGGAGACGAGGGGCCCGAGCACTGGGCCGAGTTGAGTGACGACTTTGCGCTGTGCGCCAACGGAACCATGCAGTCGCCGATCGATCTGGGTGAGGCCCTGCCGATGGCGGCGGGAGAGGGAACCGGGCTCATGTGGGATTACGGCACCGGCGCGCTCTCGATCGCCCGGCACGAGCACGTGGTCGACATCCTCGACAACGGCCATACCATCCAGGTCACGTATGACGAGGGGAGGACGCTGACCGCGGGGGGGATCGAGTACGAGCTGCTGCAGTTTCACTTCCATGCTCCCTCGGAGCACACGATCGATGGCCGGCACTATCCGATGGAGCTGCATCTGGTCCACCGTGCGCAAGCCGGCGAGCTGGCTGTGCTCGGGGTGTTCGTCGAGGAGGGTGAGCCCAATCTGGTGTTCGACGCCCTCATCGAAGGCCTCCCCTCGGCAGCCGGCGAGGAGCGCCACTTCGAGGACGTCGAGATCGACGTTGACGCGTTCATCACCAGTGGGGACGAGTACTATCGCTATGAGGGATCGCTCACCACGCCGCCCTGCTCGGAAGGAGTGCATTGGGCGGTGCTCACCGAGCCACTGCGAGCGTCCGCCGAGCAGATAGCGGCGCTCGATGCTGCAATGCCGGCGAACAACCGGCCGGTCCAGCCGCTCGGATCGCGCGAGGTGGCGGTGATCTCGCGCTGATGTCATACCACCGCCGCATCATGCGTGTTGCCATCGCCGTTCTGGTGGGAGCGGCCTGGGTGGTGTCGCCGGCCGCCGCGCAATCGACCGGTGACGGTGCCTCAGCCGGGGACACGATCCCGCTCGTTGGGTGGGGCAGCAAGGGCTTCGAGCTCCGCTCGCGAGACGGCAACTTTCTGATTCAGATCCAGCCGCGGGTGCAGTTCCGCTACGCCTACCCGCGGGATCAGAGCTCGGCCACCCTCGAGGACTTCCAGGGCGATCCACAGCACGTGTTCAAGGTGAACCGTGCCCGGCTCAAGATCGGCGGGCACGCGTACCGGCCCTGGCTCGGCTACTTCTTCGAGTACGAGCTGGCCGCGTCCAACTTGCTGGACTTCCGCGTCATGGTGGAGCGATTCCCCGGGCTGAAGCTCAAGGCAGGCCAGTGGAAGGCGCACTACAATCGGGAGCGGGTGATTTCCTCGGGACAGCAACAGATGGCCGACCGTTCGCTCCTCACCCGGCCGTTCACGCTGGACCGCCAGCAGGGACTCTCTCTGTATGGCAGGCTACGCGGGGGTGGCGGCGCGGACGTCAGCTACTGGGCCTCGGTGTTCACCGGCATGGGTCGGGGCGCCACCGAGAACGACGACAAGTACCTCATGTGGATGGGCCGGCTGCAGTGGAACCTGTTCGGCCGCGTGCTCCCGTTTACGGGATCGGATGTTGCTGGGCGTGACGAGCCGGAGGCACTGATCGCGCTTGCCGCCGTGACCAACCGCAGCCCGTACACCCGCTTCTCGCAGGATGGCGGCGGCCAGCTCGAGGGGTTCCCGGAGGGGCAGCGGGGTCAGTATCGGGTATACCAGTGGCTCGCCGAAACCGCGTTCATGTACCGCGGCCTCTCGTGGCAACAGGAGTTCCACTGGAAGCGCATTGACGACGAGGTGAACGCGACGGTCACGACGCTGATCGGAAACTACGCCCAGGTCGGCTACTTCCTGCACGGGGTCACCTCGGCGATTCCACCCCAGCTCGAGCTGGCAGTGCGCCACGCGTTCTACAATCCCAACACCGCTCTCCCCAACGATCTCCAGCAGGAGCTCTCCTTCGCGGTCAACTGGTTCTTCCGGGGACACTTGAACAAGCTCACCGCCGAGGCGTCGCTGTTCGCGTTCGGCGAAGAGGCTACCGACCGCGAAGACGGCTGGCGCTTCCGGATGCAGTGGGACATCTCGATGTGACGAAGGGTGGTAGGGCGGTAGGACGGTAAGACGGTCCGACGGCTAGGAGTCGCTGCGCGGACCCGAGTCCTTGGGCAAGCTTCCCCCCAAGACGATACCGGTCTCGATGACCTCGCGGGCAAATCGCTGACCGGCCGCGAGTCGCCGGCGCAACTCGTCGAGGGTCCATGGCAACATCTGGATGGCGAGGCCAGGAGTCTCGAACGGCCGCGTCCAATCCGGAATGCGGTCAAGCACGCGTCTCGCATCGCTGCGCAGGACGACGAGGAGGTCGGCATCGCTGGCCGGCGTGGGGATACCGTGCGCCAGTGATCCGAACAGGACGACCGCGACGACGTTGGGGTCGCGTGCGCAGAGCGCCTGCGCTACCGCCCTGAGTCGCCCGACCACCGCGCGTGCATCAAGAACCGTGACCGGCGCAGTAGGTGAGAACCCATTCGGCATTGTTCACCGCCTCGTCAGCATCCTGCGGTGTGAAGTAATCCTTGGGGGCACCCTCGGCGAACCCGTTGGGGTATCGCGTGGAGATGTAATGCCGGTCCAGTTGCCTCGCGCGATCCAGGAGGTCGGCCGGAAACCCGGGAGGGGTCGGAAGCAGCGTGGCCATGGCCACGATGGAGTACCCCCGCGCCTCGCCGCCGAGAGCGGCGACGAGAGCCTTGACTGCCTTCTCGGCCGCTTGCTGGGCTGCGAAGCAGGCCCACTCGTGGAATCCGCCGTCCGCCGCGTGTCGAGCCAACTCGAGATCTCGGCGAGCTTGTGTGAGCCAGTCTCCCGCGCGGTTCGGCATATCCGAACCTAATGCGCGGCCCTCGACCGGCGCACGCAGTCCCCGCGGGGAGCTACAGTGCGGCTTGCCGGAGGAAGCGATGGCAACGGTGCACTCACCTCTCAAGCGCAACCCCCAGGGCGGATCGGCCCGCCCCGAGCAGTGACCGGCCGACCGCAGGTTTGGGCGGGGCCGGCCGACGCTTGGCCCGGCCTGCCCGCGGCTTGAGACGGCCCTCTCGACGCTTGGAGTGAGCCGGTCGAAGCTTGAAACGGCCGACTCGAAGCTTCGAGCGACCCGGTCGAAGCTGCAAGCAGCACACTCCAACCGCGACGAGCGCCCTCCGGGAGCTTGGATGACCTATTCCAAGCTTCGATCAGGGCATTCGAGCTTCCGGACCGCACCCGCGAAGCTTCGGGAGAGCTGATCCAAGCTTGAACCGGCCAACTCCAAGCTTCAACCGAGTCGGTCGAGCCTTGAATCGCGCCGCTCGAAGCGTGGAGTGCGGCATTCGAAGCTTCGAGAATCCCGTGCCGAGCCTTGCGTCGCGCTTCCTAACGCTTTGTCCGACAAGCGCTTACACTCGTACCCGCGGGCCGGTGCCGCCGCCGGCCCCGGCTACTCCTCGAAGCTGAACACCCTCGTCCAATCGGTGCGCATCGACACCACCGTCCAGCCGCGCTCCGCCGCCTCGTCGAGTCCCTGATCCAGCCGACCGATGTGCGACTCGCGATCGTAGGCCCACTCGCGGTCGGCATCGTCGTGGTGGATGTAGACCATGAGCGGTGCGCCCTGTCCGGCGGCGGTGTACTGCAGCATCGCGAGGTCGCCATCCGAGTTGCCGAACGCTGCGATCGGCCGGCGGCCGATGATGCGGGCGATGCCGATGGGCTTGCCTTCCTTGTCGTCGATGAAGTCGACGCCCGGCTGTTTCACCAGCACCGGCCCGTCGTCCCGCATCTCGAAGGCGATGGCGCCCATCGACCCAATCGTCTGCTCCGGGGGAATGCCGTAGACGTCCTCCGCAAAGACGCGCATGAAGTCGATGCCGCCCCCGGACACGATGAACGTCTTGAATCCGTTGGCTCGGAGGTACTCGAGCAGCTCGAGCATCGGTTGGTAGGCCAGCGCCGTGTACGGCTGATCGAACCGGGGATGGCGCGCAGTCGCGAGCCAGTCTGCGACCGCTGCCTGAAACGCGTCGACGGTCATCCCCGAGTGGGTAGCCGTGACGATCTCGACGATGTCATGCTCCGTGAGTCTCCCCAGAGCCTCGGTGTCACCAGACACGATCGCGGCAAACGGCATCTGCGTGGACCACTCGGGATGGTCGGGCGCCAACTCCCGCACGCGGTCGATGGCGAATGCCAGCTGGAAGTACATCGGCTGCTCGGCCCACAGCGTGCCGTCGTTGTCGAATACGGCAATCCGCTCGGCCGGTGGTACGAACGCGGCAGCGGTCGAGTCAGTGGTGGAGCGGACGAAGGCGACGATGTTCGTCTTCGCCGTGCCCTCGTTCCAGGAGGGCAGCGGGTCCGACTCCGCAGCCGGCGTGCATGCTGCAGCGGCCAGTGCACACACGGCAGCAGTGAGCCGCACGGTGATGTGGCGTGACATCGTGACTCTCCTTTTGGTGCGTGTGGCAAAGCGCAGGGGCGGCAGTTTCCTGCCGCCCCCAACTCACGCTCGGTGCGTCGCAGGTCAGTGGAATCAGTGGCTCGTCGGCGCGAGCTTCTCCATCACCTGGTCCAGACTGAAGCTCGCTGCCTTCTGCCGGGGCGGGAACTCCACAAACGTTTGGAGGAACCGACCCACGTACGTCTGCGCCGGTACCAGCAGGTACGCGCGGTCGAGGAGCCAGTCGTAGTACGTGTTCGACGTAATCGGTGCCCGCTCATACGGATCACGGCGCAGGTTGAGGATTAGCGGTACGCGGAGCGGTACGAAGGGCTCCATCCAGACACGGAAGGTACCGGCCGTCTTCTGCTCCATGAAGATCAGCTTCCAGTCGTCGTAGCGGAGCGCGGTCAGATCGCCGTCGTCCGAGAAGTAGAAGATCTCGTGGCGCGGGCTCGTGTCCGTCTCACCCGTGAGCAACGGCAGGATGTTGTACCCGTCGAGGTGCACGTTATAGGAGCGGCCGATGGCTTGGACACCGCCTTGCATCAGCTTCGCCTTGATGTCGGCGTCACCGGCGGCCGCCACGAACGTCGGCAACCAGTCCATGTGGTGGACGATCTCGTTCGTCACCGAACCAGGTTGGATGTGTCCAGGCCACCGGACCATCGCCGGCACCCGCCAGCCACCTTCCCAGTTGGTGTTCTTCTCACCGCGGAACGGGGTCGACGCGGCATCCGGCCACGTGTTGTAATGCGGTCCGTTGTCCGTCGAGTAGAACACGATGGTGTTCTCGGCAATGCCGAGCTCGTCCAGCAACTCGAGGAACCGTCCGATGTGCATGTCGTGCTCGACCATGCCGTCGGAGTACTCGTCCTGACCGGAGATGCCCCGCAGTTCTTCCTTCACATGCGTGCGGAAGTGCATCCGCGTCCCGCTCCACCAGACGAAGAACGGCTCACCAGCGTCGTTGGCCCGCCGGATGAAGTCGATCGCGGCATCGACGGTCTCGTCGTCCACCGTCTCCATGCGCTTCTTGGTGAGCGGACCGGTATCCTCGATCCGGCCATCGGCGTATGAGTGGATCACGCCGCGGGGGCCGAATCGCTCCCGGAACGTCCGTCCGTCCGCGGTCACCATATCGCCCGGGTAGTCCTCGTTCTCCGGTTCCTCCTCGGCATTGAGGTGATAGAGATTCCCGAAGAACTCATCGAAGCCGTGGTTGGTCGGGAGGAATTCGTCCTTGTCGCCGAGATGGTTCTTCCCGAACTGGCCTGTTGCGTACCCCCGCGCCTTCAAGAGCACGGCGATCGTCGGGTCCTCCGTGCGGAGGCCAAGATCGGCTCCGGGAAGGCCGACTTTGCTCAGGCCGGTTCGGAACACGCTCTGCCCGGTGATGAAGGAGGAGCGGCCGGCAGTGCAGCTCTGCTCCCCGTAGTAGTCGGTGAAGATCATGCCCTCGTTGGCGATCCGATCGATGTTCGGCGTCCGGTAGCCCATCATGCCCATCGTGTAGGCACTGATGTTGGACTGGCCGACGTCGTCACCCCAGATGACGAGGATGTTGGGGCGGTCCTGGGCGTTTGCCGGTGCTGCCGCGGCGGTGATAAGTCCGGCTGCCGCGACGAGCCAAGCCGCCGTCCGGAAGGTGCGGTGCATAGATGGTTGTCTCCTTGGGATTGGCATCAGGTTGAGGGAGTGTACGAGTCTCCCGTCTAAAGACGTCTTCATGCGAGGGCCGGGAAGCTAGCCGCCTATGGAATTGGTCACAAGCCCAGCGACCGTGCGGTCGTCGCGAAGAGCCGGACCGACGAACAGGTTGGATACGCGTGCTGGCGGCGCACAGAAGCCGTGTCCCCTGCGCCGCTGGAGTGCGCTGGCGTCGGATAAGTGTCGGTCCTTCGCCTGGCCGTGACCTCTTCGTTGCCATGCTCGGTATGGTTAGATTTGGGCCCCGGCAGGCCACGGGTGGCACGCCGGGGCACGAGAGTCCACGGCAGGTTGCAGGAGAGGGACAGCAGTGGCCGTACCGATGCCAGTGGTCGACTGGTCGACCCCATCTCCCAAGCGCATCCGCGAATTGCACAGTGAGATCCGCGCGCTCGCCGCCGAGCGATGCGCGGTGGTGCTCGCACACAACTACCAGCGGGCCGAAGTGCAGGACGTGGCGGACTACGTCGGCGACTCGCTGGGCCTGTCGCGGGAGGCGGCAAGCACGGACGCCGACGTGATCGTCTTCGCGGGGGTGCACTTCATGGCGGAGACGGCGGCGATCCTGTCACCGGACAAGCGGGTGCTGCTCCCCAACCTCGACGCCGGGTGCTCGCTGGCGGAGACGATTACCGCCGAGGACGTGCGCCGGTGGCGCGCGGAGTTTCCTGAGTACGTGGCAGTGGGCTACGTCAATACGTCGGCCGAGGTCAAGGCCGAGTTGGATTACTGCTGCACCAGCGGCAACGTCCTCGAAGTGATCGACGCGATTCCCGCGAACAAGGGCATTCTGTTCCTGCCCGACTTCTTCCTCGGAGCTCACATCAAACGCGAGCGGCCCGACCGTACCGTCGAGGTCTGGATGGGCGAGTGCCACGTGCACAAGGCCATCCATGCGCGCACCGTCAACGCCAAGCGCAGCGCGTATCCTGATGCCGAGGTGCTCGTCCACCCGGAATGCGGCTGCGCCGGGCAACTCATCTACGGTATCGGGCTCGGTGACGTGGACCACAACGGCGTGCACATCGCGTCCACGGAGGGAATGATCCGCGCGGCAAGCTCCGGCACGGCGGCTCGTTACATCGTGGCGACGGAAGTGGGCATCATGCACCGGATGCAGCAGATCGCGCCCGACAAGGAGTTCGTGCCGGCCGATCCCGAAGCCGTGTGCCACTACATGAAGACCATCACGCTCGAGGACGTGCGCAACGCGCTGCGGGACGACCGGCACGTCGTCACGGTGCCGCCGGAGATCGCCGAGCGGGCACGCGCCGCCATCGACCGGATGGTCGCACTCGGATAGGAGGAGGAGCCGAGTCGCGTTGACCACCCTCGATCGTGCTACCCGCCTCGCGGACGCGCGCCGCCTCGCCCGGGCGGCACTCGACGAAGACGGCCCGATCGATATCACCACGGACGTCACCGAGCCCACCGGCCAAGCCGAGGGCGTGATTCGCTCGCGCCAGCCACTCGTGGTCGCCGGGCTCAGCTACGGCGCTGCCGTGGCCGCTCTTGGCGGGTGCGGGATCACGTGGGCCGTGAGCGACGGGGCATTGCTCGGCTCGGGTGACGTAGTGGGTACGGTGCGGGGTGACGCTGCCTCACTGCTCCGGGTGGAGCGGCCCCTGCTCAACATGCTCCAGCGTGCGTGCGGGATCGCCACGGCGACGCGGCGGTACGTCGAGGCCGTGGCCGGTACGTCCTGCCAGATACTTCATACCCGCAAGACCGCTCCCGGGCTCAGGCTGTTCGACGTCGCGGCGGTGCTCGCCGGTGGGGGCCAGCTCCACCGGCTTGGACTCGACCGGATCGTCATGCTCAAGGACAACCACTGGGCCCTGCTCGACGCGAGTGGCCGAGAGCTCGACTCCGTGGTGAAGGAGGCCAGGCGACGCGGCGCACTCGCCGTGCAGGTCGAGGCGGAGTCGCCGGCGCAGGTCGTGGTGGCCTGTCGAGCGGGTGCCAACCGGCTGCTGATCGACAACCGGTCCCCCGAAGAGTTCCGCGACCTCACGACGCTCGCCCGCCAATGCGCACCCACCATCGAGATCGAGGCCACGGGCGGGATCACGCTCGACACGGTGCGCGCCTACGCAGAGGCCGGTGCCGACTTCGTGTCGATCGGTGCGCTTACCCACAGCGTGCGGACGGCAGATCTGACGCTGGACGTGTGAGGAGTCACGCGCCCCACTCGAGCCACGAGTCATCCGGCAGCGCAACCATCCGATACCCGCTGAGCGATCGCGGCTAGTCTCAGAGGTACACGCGTCGTAGCGTCCGCACATTCCGCCGAGGCGAGGGTCCGGTCTTGCCTAACGGGCCCTGTGTGTCTTACACTGTCTTACATGCGTATGACGATCACTATCAGAACCGACGAAGCACTTCGCGATGCGCTCGAGAGGCGTGCGGCCGCGGAGGGCAGGAGTCTCTCGGACGTGGCGCGGGATATCCTGCGGGACGGGCTGGTGGAGCGTCCGTTCGGGGATCGAGTCGGTCACCTCAGAGGAAGGCTCCAGCTGCGGCGCGGGGCTGAAGAGCCCTGGCGCTCGGCCTTGCGGTCTCACAACTGGCGGCCGTGAATGCCTGGCTCCTGGACACAGGACCCCTGGTGGCCTATCTGGATGCGAGGGACCCGGCCCACCACCCTGTCGCCGCGTGCTTGGACGACTTCTCGGGTCGCATCGTCACCACTGGAGCGGTTATCACGGAGGCCATGCACTTCGTCGCGGGGGCCGATGGGGGTCCCACGCTGCTCGCCGAGTTTGTCGAGGCGAGCGCGTTGCAGGTCTACGATCTGTGCCAACCTCCGGAACTGCGCGAAGCCGCGAAGCTGATGGCGAAGTACGGCGACACGCCGATGGATTTCGCCGACGCGACCCTCGTGCTCCTCGCCGAGGCCTTGTACGTCCCCGACATCGTCACGCTCGATCGACGCGGGTTCTCCGCATACCGGACCCGTCGCCGTCGCCACTTCCGGCTTGTGCTCGACGGCCGGTAGGCCGACGCGATCCGGCTGCTGCGCACGAGTGGTACGGCCTCCACCCGCGTCGGGAGTGACGGCCGACGGTTCCGCAGGTACGACCGACGCGTTGGTCGTCCTCCAGGAAGCGTGCGTCGGGGCTGCCCGGGTGATTCCTGACTCCTGATTATCTTCTCCGCTATGATTCGCCCCCTCCTTCGCGAGCCACTCGTCCACTTCCTGGTGGTGGGTGTCGCCTTGTTCGCCGGCTACGGCCTGCTGACGCGTGGCGGAGACGCCGGTGCCGCCCGCCTCATCCAGGTCACGGATACCGAAGTCCAGTGGCTCGCCAGCACCTGGGAGAGCCGGTGGCAACGGCCGCCGACCGAGGACGAGCTGCGTGGCCTGGTGGACGCGTACATCCGTGAGGAAGTGCTCTACCGTGAGGCGCTGTCGGTCGGCCTGGATCGCGACGACCAGGTCATCAGACGCCGGCTGGTGCAGAAGCTCGAGTTCATCACGGAAGACCTCGCCTCGCAGGTGCAGCCCAGCGAGGCGGAGCTGGCGACGTTCTTCCAGCAGAATGTCGACCGCTACCGGATTCCCGAGCGGCGGTCGTTCGAGCACGTGTACCTCAACGTCGATCAGCGGGCCGCAAGCGCCGAAACGGACGCGGCACGTGTGCTGGACCGGCTTCGGAGCGGGTCGTTGTCCCTCTCTGAGGCCATCGTGCTGGGAGACCGTTTCATGTTGCAGCACGAGTATCGCGATCTCAGCGAACAGGAAGTCGGCCGGAGCTTCGGCTCACGGTTCGCGGCCACCCTTTTTGAGGTTGCGACGAACGAGTGGGCAGGGCCGGTGGTATCCGGCTATGGTCTCCATCTGGTGCGAGTGACGGCGGTGACCGAAGCCCGCGTGCCCGAGCTCTCCGAGGTCAGAGACAGGGTCCTGCTCGACTACGCAACCGACGCGCGGGAGCGCGCAAGCCGGCTGCTGTACGACAACCTCCGCATGCAGTACCTGATCGAGATCGACGAGGAGGCCATTCGCACGCGAGCACTGCAACAGGGTCGTCCGAGCGGAAGCCCGTGACCTGGACTCAGCGCCTGAGCCTTGCGGCGGTAGTGCTTTCAACGACCGCGCGCCCTGCGGTCGCCGACGACGTTCGTCCGATCCAGATACAGATACGTGAACGCGAGCCGGGGTCGTTCCTGGTGCAGTGGCGCGTTCCCAAACTGCTGCCGATCCAGGCGATGCCGAATCCGGTGCTGCCTGACGAGTGCATCCCCGAAGGGGAGCGGATTCTGCTCGACCAGCAGGGCTCGTGGGTCAACCAGCAGGCCTACCGGTGCGATGGCGGACTCGCCGGGAAGGCGGTCGGCATCCACTACCCGATCCGGGATCCACAGTACACCACGGTCGTGCGCGTCGAGTTGCTCTCCGGAGAGCGGTTCGCCCACGCGTTTGCCCCCGCGGAAGATTCCTGGTTGGTTCCGAACATCGAGGCCGGCACTGTGGCCGCGTGGCTCGATGGTGCCGCTGCCGCGGTGACCGAGGGTGGCAAGCACGTCGTCGGTCAGTGGGTGCACATCGCGTTCCTTGTGACACTGTGCCTGTTGGGTGGCACACTCGGCTCGATCCACATGGTCACGGCGTTTGCGGTAGGACAGATCGGTGCTGTTGCCTTGGCGGTGGTGTTGGGCGGGTTCGATCCCGTGGTGCCGGAGATCTGTGCTGCAATCGCCGTCGTCCTTCTCGCGCGCGAGGTCCTGCGGGAGCGCGTCGCCCAACAGCGCCTCCAGGGGCTCGCTGCGGGTGCGGGAGTCTTCCACGGGCTCTCACTGGCCAGCGTGCTTCCGGCAGGCGGACCGAGTGATGCCGTGTGGTCGTATCTCCCAATCCTCGTGCTGGGCATGGACGCGGCGCTGCTGGCGTCGACCCTGACGGTGCGTTGGCTGAGCGAGCGGATCGCACGTGTCTGGCGCCCGGTCTGGCTTCGAGTGGGTGCCACGTACGCCATCGGTGGCAGTGGCGTCGCAGCGGTGTTGGTCCTTGCGACGGAGCGCCCGACTGCGCTACAAGCCGCCGAGGCGGCCACTGCCCGACTGCCCGGAATCGGAGCAATGGCGAGTAGCGCGACACCGGGCTCCCGGCGGGTGGCTCCGCAGGTATCGGATGCGCCGGTCCAGAGCTTCCTTGCCATCCAACCGTTCGAGATCCGCCACGAGGTGCTGGTGAGGCTCGCGGATGTTGTCGATCTGGTCGGGCTCACTGCCGGTGCCGCCGTTGTCGAGGTCGAGAGCCAGGGTCAGATCACTGCGCGGGTCGGTGAGTTCGTCAGCTCGCACGTGGAGCTCACCATTGACGGTGAGCCTGCTCCCGGTGCCCTCGATCGTGTTGACTTCTTGACAGTCGACCTGTTGGGGGTGTTGCCGCGTCCGACGCCGGTGCCCGAGGCGGTCGGTGAGGCAATGGTGGGCGTGACGCTGATCCATCTGGTGCCCGGCGTACCCGACGAGGTGACGCTGAGGTGGGACGGCTTCACGGAGGCGGTACCGTCCGTTCCGGCAACGGTGATCGATCCTGAGTCGTCCGGATCGGTCATGCTACGTCCGGATGCGCCAACCGTACGCTGGGAGAACCAGCTGCTGGACGATCCGATCCCAACAGTAGCCAGTGTGGCGGTCGAGCCGATGAAGCTGCCGGTCCCCCTCGTCTCGCTGGTGCTCGTGCTGACCGCCGTGGCGCTCGGTGTCGCCGCGGTCGGAGGACATGCTCCAGCGCTCTCGTTCTCCGGCACGAGGATGACCTTGGCGCTGGCATTCCTGGCGGCTCCAATTGCACAAGTGGCCGTGTCCGCTCCGCCCGCGTTCAGCGCCACACCGTCAGAGCGTGCCGCACGACGTATCCTTGGCGGCGTGCTCCCCAATGTCTATCGGGCATTCGAGTTCCGTGACGAGGCCACGGTGTACGACCGATTGGCACTGACGGTGACGGGAGAGACCCTGTCGGACGCCTATCTCGAGCATCGTCGCGCCATGGTCATGGAGGAGCGTGGTGGTGCGCGGGCTCGGGTGGAGGCAGTCGAGGTGGTAGAGGTCGCGGACATCGAACCGGCGGAGGGTGGTGGCTTCGATGCAAGGGCCGTGTGGACAGTCGGTGGAACGGTGACGCACTTCGGTCACCGGCATTTCCGCCAGAACCGCTACGACGTGCAGGTCTCGTTGGTGCCCATCGACGAGACGTGGAAGATCAGCGCCATCGAGGTGCTCGAGGAGGAACGGATCAAGTAAGCCGGATCCGGAGCTTCACCCGGCTACCGCCGCGTCTCGTCCATCCGTCCGTCCACCCGTCCCTCCATCCGCCCGTCCGCCTACCGGTAGGCCCGCGCCAGGCTCTGCGCGTTGTGCCGCATGACGCTCAGGTAGTCTCCCTCACTCGGCACGTTGCCGCACTGATCGAACACGATGGGCTCCACACCCTGTGCTCGCAGTCGAGCGGCGGTCTCGGCGAGCGGCTCGGCTTCCCACAGCATCCACTGTGCCGGATGATCGGCCAACAGGTCCGCGAAGGCCTGCCACTGCGCCTCAGATGGGGGTTCGTCCGGCTCCCACTGCATGGCGTGCAATTCGAGAGCGTACCGAGCAGCGAGGTACTGGTAGACCGGGTGAGAGCTGAGCAACACCTTGCTCGGGTCCCGTGCCGTGATCTCCACGATCTCGCGGTCGAGTGCGAGCAGGTCGGCTTCGAGCGACTGGAGGCCGGCCTCGAATACTTCCTCGTGCTCCGGCCATCGGGCGACGAACGCACCGGTGATCGAGCGAGCGTGCGCGACCGCGAGTGCGGGATCAAGCCATGTCGTGAAGGCGGTGCCTTCGTGCGAGTGCTCTCCACCAAGCCCGTGCGAGTGGGTGACGGCACTCTCCAAGTTGATGTAGCGGTCCTCGAATCCCGCGGAGGTGTTCACCAGTCGCGATTCGGGGAGTGTCACCACCGCCAGCCACTTGGCGTACGTCGCGCCGTTGAGCAGGATCAGATCCGCTCGCTGGTACCCGGCCAGGGCCTCGGAATCCGGTTTCCAAAAGGCGGGATCCACGTCGGCCGGCGCCGGAAACTGGACGTCCACGAGGTTGCCGCCGATGCGCTCGGCGAAGTACTGCAGTGGGTAGTTGACGGTATAGACCGTAGGTACGTCGGTCTCGGACTCGCCGGAGGACAGACGAGCGTCACCGCTCCCGCAGGCGAGGAGGAATGTGGAAGCCGCGAGGAGGTAGGTGCGACCCATGAGACACTCGGCGTTGAGGTTTGCGATGGGATGAGCGATCGGCAGTTGACAATCGCCGATCTGCAATCACCGGTCTACACTCTGCGATCTTCAGAATATCACCGCTCTGATCGCCGCCGATCCGAAGCGGCTCGTGACCGCGGTGAGACCGCCGGCGAGCACCACACCCGACACGAGCACCACGACGATCTCCGAAACCATCACCCACCCGATGCTGGCGCGGGAGCCACCGATCTTGCGCATCGTCTCGATCTCACGGCGTCGGAGCCGGAGCGACAGCATGAAGACGAGGATGGCGGTGGCAAGGGTCGAGATTCCCACGACGACCACCGCCGCGATCACGAAGGTCTGCACGGTGAGCACCATGTCCAGCAACTCATCGATGACCGCGGTGGGCTCGATGATCTGCACCAGATCATCGGGTGACGAGTAGCGGCCGCGGAGAATCGTACCGGCGCGCTGATCGGGCGGCACGGCGATGACTGCGGTGATGGGGTACTCCCCCTGGTCACCGTGAAAGTGGAACTCGCTCAGGTTGTCGGCGGTGATCTCCTGATACTGCACCACCGAGGCGTTCCCTACCACGTTCGTGCTGTCGCGTTGCAGCACCTGCGTCGTGGCCTCCGGGGTGCTCAGGTCCACGTGTCCGTGCACCAGTCCTTCGATCACCCACGCGGTCTTGATATCCACGAAGATCGCGAGGTCGTCCGGACTGTCGGAGAACTCGAGCACGCCCCGCACGTGCATCCGCAGCGGATAGACGCCCGCGAGGTCGAACACACTCTCCGGCGAGGAGATCACGCGATCGCCAGGTCCCACACCGAGTACCTCGGCAACCCGTGCGCCCAGCACGCAGTCGCCCAGCATCGTGAGCCCGGAGCCGGCCGCGATGCCAAGCCCACGGAAGTCGAAGTACTCGAGCGTCGTGCCGACGATGGGATGACCCTGCGCCTCGAACCGAACGTAGAGAGGAATCGCCAGCGCGAGGCCCGACGTATCGACCCTGATGGCCTGCACATAGCGCATCGTCTCGGGAACGTCGCCTTCGAAGTACAGACTGTTGAGCGCCAGCTCGAGCGGGCTCCCCTTGGCGCCTACGAGGAGCGGCGTCGCCGCCGCTCTCGCCGTGAGCTGCTCCTCGCTCTGGCGAACCAGCACGCGCAGCCCCACCGGGAGGAACACGATCAAGGTGATCGATGTGACGAGAATCGCCGTCTTCACCTTGTGGTAGGCGAGGTAGCGCCATGCGAGGTACAGGGCGTCGGTCATGTCCCGGCCGCACCACGATCGCGCTGATGAAACTCCCGGAAATCCACGGTTCCCGTGAAGCGCTCGACCAGATCGTAGTCGTGCGTGACGGTCACGAGCGTCGCACCGGTACGCGCGGCGTACTCGAACAGGATGTCGAGCACGCGCCCCTTGTTGTGGGGGTCGAGGTTCCCGGTCGGCTCGTCCGCCAACAGCAGGGTCGGCTCCGGCAGCAGGGCCCGACACACGGCCACCCGTTGCTTCTCACCTTGGGAGAGCTTGGTGGCGAAGCGGTTCAACTTGTCGCCGATGTCCACGCTCGCCGCGAGCTGCACGGCCCGCTCCCGCACCGCGCCGTCGACTTGCATGACCGAGTTGATGCGGTAGGGCAGGAGAATGTTGTCGAGCACGGTGAGGTATTCGAGTAACTCGAACTCCTGGAACACCAGTCCGATGTTGCGGATGCGGAAGCTTCGGCGGGCGCCGTCGTCGAGGGAGGTCAGCTCGACGTCCTGAGTGACGATCCGGCCCGCCCGCGGCACGGTGATGCCGGCGATCAGGTTCAAGAGGGTCGTCTTGCCCGACCCGCTCGGACCGATGAAGGCGACGGTGGTACCCGCCTCGATGGTGAGTTCGGGGATCTGAAGGCTGAAGTCGCCTTCGGCGTAGCGGAACTCCAGCTTCTCGACCGTGATCACGCCGGTGTGGTCTCCTTTGGGCTCGAACTGAGACGTGGGGAATATCCACCGGCCGGATGGCCGGGACCAGGGTCGTCAGGGAATGGTCCCCATCTGGAAGGATTCGGCTTGGTGAGCGCCGAGGCGACTCCAATGTTCAGGCGGTCATGACCATCCCTGCGCGCTGAAAGGTTGTTTGACATGTGCAGCGCATGCATGTTGGCTACATGTCTAAGATGATCCAGATCCGAAACGTGCCCGATTGGCTGCACCGCAAGCTCAAGGCGCGGGCAGCGGCTGAGGGGATGAGCCTGTCCGACTATCTCATCCGGGAGCTGAAGCGGGAGGCCGAGCGACCGTCGGTTGCGGAGTTCCGGGAGATGCTGGCGTCACGCACTCCGATCGAGCCGAGTGTGTCACCGGCGCAGATGATTCGAGAGGGGCGCGATCGCAGGTGATTGTCGTCGATGCTTCGGCAGTGCTCGAGGTACTGCTCCGTACGACGGTCGGCCTGCGTGTCGAGGAGCGGATTCTCGCAGAGCGTGTATCGCTGCACGCGCCGCATATCATCGACATCGAAGCTGTGCACGCCATCCGACGATTGGCCGTGGCTCAGGAGCTCTCCGTACAGCGCGGACGGCAAGCGGTCACAGACATGGTGAACTTCCCGATAACACGCTACCGGCATGATCTGCTCCTGTTCAGGGTCTGGGAGCTACGCCATAACCTCTCCGCGTACGACGCGGCGTACGTCGCTCTTGCCGAGGTGCTGGCGGTACCGCTCGTGACGCGTGATCAGCGCTTAGCTGCGGCGCCCGGGCACAAGGCAACGGTGGAGGTCGTATAGCTGCTTGGCCCTTGGGCGCTCCGTGCTTTCGTATGAGGAGGGTACTGCTGAGGACTGCCGCACTAGCGTGATGTTATGGTGTACTCACATTCACATCATGATGTCAATGGTTCAGTATTCCATTATGAGAACTACACTTACGCTTGATGATGACGTCGCTGCCAAGCTGCGGGCGAGGATGCGCCGAACCGGGAAGAGCCTCAAGGCCACCGTCAACGAGCTACTGCGTGAGGCCCTGACACCACGGCGTGTGCCAGAGCGACGCGAGCCGTTTCGCGTCGAGGCGCGGGACCTCGGAGCCCTCAAGGCGGGAGTGCAGCTGGACAGCATTGCCGAGTTGATCGAGCAGGTGGAAGGGCCGCACCACCGATGATTCTGGTCGACGCCAACGTGCTGCTGTACGCGTATCACCCTCGCTCGGCCCAGCACGACCGGTGTCGCGATTGGGTCGAACGGGGGTTCACCGGCCCGACACCCGTGTGGCTCGCATGGGCCACGATCCTCGCGTTCATCCGCATCAGCACGAGCAGCAGGGTCTTCGAGTCCCCGCTACGAGCGGACGAGGCGCGGAGGATCGTTGCTGCGTGGCTTGAGGCGCCGGCGGTCGGCCTGCTCAATCCCGGCGAGCGGTTCTGGGTGATTCTGCAGGATCTGCTGCAGACGGCGCAGGTCGCCGGCCCGCTGGTGATGGATGCCGCTTTTGCGGCGCTGGCGCTCGAGCATGGTGCCGCGCTGTGCACGACCGATCGGGACTTCCTGCTCTTTCCCGGCCTGCGGCTGATGGATCCCACGATGTCGTAGTTGGCTGGCGAAACGCCGTTGCGGGATACCTACCCGCTACCGCCCGGCTCCCTCGCCAGCGCGGCCTGCGCCGCGGCCCGGAGCTGCGCTGCGGTCTGACTTGCAGGATTGATGTCGCGCAGGCGGTTCGCCAGCTCGAGCGCGCGCTGCGCATTCCCACGTCGCAAATAATGATCGCCGAGCGCGAACACAAAGTCTGGGTTCCGCGGCTCGGTCGCGACCGCTCGCCGCAACGCGGCCTCCGCCTCGGGTATCCGTCCGACCGACTGCAACGCCAGACCGTAGTTGTAATGCACCCGCCCACGCTCCGGCATCCCGGTCGAAGCCATACCGAGGAACTCGACGGCCTCCTCGATCCGATTCATCTCCGCGAGCAACAGGCCGAGCGAATACGCCGCGTCGTACTGCTCGGGGTAGTCGCGCACGACGTCGCGTAACAAGCGCTCGGCTTCCTCGTTGCGTCGCTGCGAGTTCAGCAGCACGGCGAGGTTGACCTTGGCCGGATAGAACAGGTCGTCCACCTCGACGGCCGAACGGTAGTACCGCTCCGCCCGGGTCGCGTCGCCAAGCCGAGCGTACAGGTTGCCGAGGTTGTGCCCGGCGAAGGAGAAGTCGAGCGAGTACGCCATCGTCCTTTCGTACTCGTCCAAGCCTGCCGCGAGCGCGTCCCGTTGGTACGGCTGCAACAGTCCATCGGGTGCTCCAGCCAGCCTGGCTGCCGCCTCGATGCGCACCGCCTTGACCGGATCGAACAGCAGCGGGGAGACCAGCTCGACGTAGCCCTCGCCGGAGCCCGCGGACAGGCTCGAGAGCGCAGTGTAGCGGATGAGCGCATCCTCGTCGGCGAGTGCCTGATTGAACGCCTCGGTTGTGGTGTCGCCCGGGTAGCTCTCGAGCAACGTCAGCGCGGTGGCACGCACGATCGCGGTATAGAGCGGATCGCCGGCGATCTTGATCAGTTGATCCCTCGCCGCAGGCGCACCGTCCCGCGCCGCGGCGAACACTTGACCGTAATGCGGCCGCTTTGCCGTGCCGTACCACTCGCGGTAGGACCTGAGCGACCACGACAGCGGCTTGTCGTCGTGGCAACCGCTTTGGGTACAGGCGTTCGGCACGCCGATCTCTTGGGTCAGATCTGGACGCGGCAGTCGGAGACTGTGGTCGGCGCGCCAGTCGATCACCATGTACGGCTGCTCCATCATATGGCACTTCACGCACAGGGCGCCGTCGCTGGGCTCTCCTTGGTAAACCTTCTGATGAAAGTGGTGGTCGTAACTGTCGTAGGTGTCGGCCCGGTGACACTGCGTACAAAGCGCATTGCCATCCTCGTGCAGCTGCAGGCTGTGGGCGTCGTGACAGTCGGCACACTTCACACCCATGCGGTACATCTTGCTCTGCACGAACGATCCGTAGACGTATACCTCGTCGAGGATCTGACCGTCCGCATGGTACAGTCCCTCACGCAGCACCGCGGGGAGCACGTTGTCCATGAGATGCGGGCTCGTGTGGTCGTAGTCGCCGAGCTCCGTGCGCCGCGCGTGACAGGGAGCGCACAGCTCGACGTACTGCTCCGCCGACATGTCGCTGCTGCCGATCAGCAGGCCGTAGTTCTCGATCCCCGGTCGGGCCATCTCCGGCATGTCCGCCCACGCGACGTGGCGTGATCCCGGTCCGTGGCACGCCTCGCAACTCACGTCCATCTCAGACCACGTGGTGGAAAAGGTCTCCGTGTGAGGATCGTATCCCTTGATCAGGTTCGTCGAGTGGCATTCCGCGCACATGCCGTTCCAGTTCTGCGCGTTGCGCGTCCAGTGCAGCCAGTCGCTCGCCGGGATGTCCTGATCGGGATAGAGGTCGAACCACTCGTTGCGCTCGGTGTCCCAGGCGATGCCGAGTGCCTGGAGCCGGCCTCCGGGAAACGGCACTAGGTACTGCTGCAGCGGCTCCCAGCCGAAGGTGTGCGTGATCTCGAACTCGCCCATCTCGCCGCCCGGACCTTCTGTGAGCACGAAGAACTTGCCGTCGCGCCGGTAAAACCGGCTTGTCACGCCGTCGTGGGTGAACTCCGTATCGGCGAAGTCTCCACGCACGGTGCTGTCGGTCGCGACGTCCATGGCGTTGTCGTGATCCGACCCCTTCCACGCCTCGTACGCGGACTCGTGACAGTCGATGCACTGCTCGCGGCCGACGAAGGTCGGCGCCGTACCATCCGAGGCGGTCGCCGGCGTCGTGAGACGATCGCGGACGAGGTAAAGCGGAAACGACAGCACGATCGCAGCCGTCGCCACGACCCCGAGCGTGAGCCAGTGGGTGAGCGCCTGCTCTTCATCCGTGCCAGGTGCCGCCGGCCCGGCACCCGATTCCACCGCCGACTTGTCAGCCACGGTCGGGTGGACTGGACGGTCGCTCACGTCCGGATCACCTGCCCCGGCTCGAACGTCGCACGGCGCTCGGCGTTCGCGGTGTTGACCTTCACCACGCGGTTCTCGATCCGGACTTCGTACAGATCGAGCGCGCGCGGCGCCGGTGGATTCACCATGTCACCGCGGATGTCGAAGGCCGACGAGTGGCAGGGGCACACGAACTGCCGCTCGGCCTCGACCCACGGGACGGTGCAGCCGAGGTGGGTGCACTCGCGGGACACTGCGAGGAAGCCGCCATCGTCGAGCCGGACGAGATAGAACTTGCCCTGCGGGAATGCGGTGACGGTGCCCGGTTCAAACCGCTCGATCGGCCCGGCCACGACGATCAGTGACTCGTCGGCCTGAGCCCTTCGGGGCCGTGCGAAATTGACGACGACCCAGACAACCTCGGCGGCAGCCACAGCTGCCAGCCCGAGCCAGGTCTTCCAGAGGAACGAACGGCGAGAGCCAGTTCGTGCATCGGGATCAAGCCGTGGTGCCGGCGTACCCGGCTCCCGATCCGGCTCGACGGGGGGAACCGGGGCTTGCCGCGTTCTCCTGCTAGCTGCCTTGCGTTTCCGACTCACGTATCACGTCCCGGTCTCTGGGTCTGCTCACTCGCGGTGGTGGGAGCGACATGCGGTACGTTGTGCGCTCCGAGCGAAGAAGGCCTCACAAGTACCGTTACCATCCTCGCGGCGACGTCCCCCTCCGCGCGCCACGCTGCCGCACAACGCCGACGCATACGGAAGGGCACCAACGCGCGCTCCGGGTCACGCCGCCGCCCGTTACGTCGGTGCACCCATGCCCTCCCCAAGCCGCCACCCTCCACTCGGCACTCTGCGATCTGCAATCTCCGATCTGCATTCTGCATTCTGCATTCTGCACCCTTCACCCTGCACCCTTCACCTTGCACGCCGCAGGCCCTCACCATCCCAACCCCATCCCCTCGCCTCGAAACCACACACCAATGCCGGTCAGAACCACGAAGGCAGTCCCCAGGAAGACGAACGCGGTCTGCATCCTTTCGTACCGGGTGGCAGCGCGCTTCGTTCGCAGCCACCGTGTGGCGATCCAGAGTGCCCCGCCAAGAATCGCAACCGGGATGACGCCGTTGCTAATCGCTGCCGGCAACCAGGGCAACAGCGAGGGCAGGTCGACCACCCATTCATCCAGCATCACCAGCACTGGCGTGAGCACGAGTGCAGCGACGGCCGCTTGTTTGGCAAGGACGCGTCCTCCATACGACGCGAACCAGATGCCCGACGTGTCCTCGCCGTAGCTGAGATACGGGACGGCGAGCAGGGCGAGGAGCCCGGCGAGGGGCAGCAGGACCGCGGCGAACGTCGGATGGAAGTGCAGCAGCAGCTCCTGGATCCCCATGAAGTACCACGGTGCCTTGGCGGGATTCGGGCTCATGCCCGGATTGGCGGCCTCGCCAAGGGGAGCGCCGACGACCGCCGAGAACAGGAACACGACACCGATCAGGCTCAGCGCCACCACGAACTCGCGGAGGATGAGATACGGGAGACCGAGGACCTTCTCCGGCTGGGGGTCGATCGGTTCACCGGGGCCGCGCGGCACGACGACCCCCTTGGCCTTCCGCACGCGCCAGAAGTGGAATCCCATCAGTACCACGATCAACACCGGGACGACGGTGGTGTGCAGGGTGTAGAAGATGATCAGTGTGGCCTGCCCGATCTCGGGACCGCCGCGCACCGTGCGCTGGAGCCACTCCCCGATCAGCGGCACGTACGTGAGCATGCCCGTGGAGATCGTGATCGCCCAGTACGACAGCTGGTCCCAGGGCAGGAGATATCCGGTGAAGTTGGAGGCGATCACGCACAGCAGCAGCGCGACGCCGAGCACCCAGTTGAACTCCCGCGGCGGGTGGAAGCCGCCCGTGAAGAACACGCGCAGCAGATGGAGCGTCACGGTCACGATCAGGAAGTTGGCGCTCCAATGGTGGATGCTCCGGACGAACCCACCGAAGAGGGTCTCCTGCTGCAACGCGAGCACGGAGCGATAGGCGTCTCCGGGAGCAGGCTCATAGGCAAACATCATGAGTCCGCCCGTGGCAACGAGCAGCACCACGAGCACCAATGACATCCCGCCCAGTCCGAACGTGTGTGTGTACGTCAGCGTCTTGGCCGGCACTCGCACCGGCCGGAAGTGGAGGACGAAGTTGTTGACCACCGCCCACTTGCGCTCCTGGTCTGTGCGTGCGGCGATCGGCCGGCGGAAGATCGAGCGCCAGATGCGATGGACGATCGGTCGTGGCTGCCGCTCTTCGGTCATGCTGCTCCTGCGTCCCCGTGGTCGGCGTTCGGGCCGGCCCTGAAGCTATCCATCGGATGAATCCAACGTAATGACCGTGCTCGGCCCCTCGCGGTTGAGCCTGCCATCGGGAGCAACAGGTACGCCACGCAATCGATCGAGGTGCGTTGGCGACATGACCGCATCACCGTGCAGAACAATCCTAGGCCTGGCCGGTGATCGAATCCGTGTGTAGCTTTGTGTGTGGAGGTCTACACATGGCTACCAACCTTTCGCTCGATCCCGAACTGCTGGAGCTCGCGTTCAAAGTGAGCGGAGAGAAGACGAAGAGGGCCGCGGTGACGAGGGCGCTCGAGGAGTTCATTGCGAGACGCCAGCAGCGGAAGTTGCTGGAACTCTTCGGTAGCCTCGAGTGGGATCCCGAATTCGACTATAAGTCGGAGCGTGGCCGCGGGTGAACCTGTTTGCGGACACGAGCGTGTGGTCGCTCGCCTTCAGGCGGGACGAGACCGGACGAACGGCCGAGGTCCAAGTGCTCGCGGGGCAGCTCGAGGGCGGCGGTTCGGTATTCACGACTGGTCTCGTGCTGCAGGAACTGCTTCAGGGATTCTCTGGCCCACGGGCGCGCGACACAATCGTACGACGCTTCTCGGTATTGCCGTTCGTCACGCCCGATCGCAACGACCACGTCGCGGCGGCGGAGCTGCGCAATCGCTGCCGGCGGAAAGGAGTACAAGTCGGCACGATCGACGCCCTCTTCGCGCAGCTATGCATCCACCACGGTCTCACGATGCTGACGACCGACCGGGACTTCGCACGGATGGCCTGGCACTGCGATCTCGCGTTGTGGAAGCGTTGAGCTGGTCGCTACGCCCGGGCGAGGCGCAGCGAGAACGACCCCGACAGATCTGACCTGGGTTTCCCCACTCGCAGGAACGACTCAGCGGGAAGCACGTAGCGGCTGGTGCCATTGTCTCCGGCACCGTCCGAGACCGCCACCAGGGGCCGGGAGATGTCCTCGGCTGCGTAGACGGCGAGCAAGCGGTTGGGCAATGCGCCGTCCATCGCGAGTCGGACGTCCACGGTCCCGCGTCCGTTCAGCGCGAACCACTGCAGTCCGCCAGGATGGCGGATTGCTCCGCGCAGTAGCGCTCCGTTGGACGGCCACTCGACGCGGTGTGCGTCCAGCGGATGACATCCCGGCTGGTGCAGGTTGAGATCGACGCTGATGCCCAGGTGATCGCTCAGGTGCGCGGTGCCATTGTAGGGCTTGGCTAGGTCCCGGTCGAGCGCGACGTGATGCACAGCGAGAGCCGGATCTTGGTCCGAGGCGCTCAACAAGACGTAGTCCCGCCTCGCGTCGGGATCCCAGGCCGGGAAGGTGTGCCCGGGGTCGCCGGCCGGTGCGTGCCGATCCCATACGTCAGTGAGCCCGCGGGGGAAGAGGGAGCCCAGCAACGAGAGCATCTCCGTCCACTCGCTGCCTCCGGCAGGTCCGGTACTGCTACGTATGCCGTCGACGTTCAGATCGCCCAGGATGAGTGTGTGTTCCGCACCGGCCCTGCTCGTACCGAGCGCCGCACGCACTAGGCCGGCGAGCTGGCGCAGCTGGGCCGATCGCACCTGCCGCGTGCGAGCCTGTCTCCGAGAGCCGTGGTAGTCGTACGCCGCCTGCATGTGGGTGAAGAAGACATTGAGGGGACGCCCATTGTAGCGCACGCGGACGTACCCGGCCCCCTTGCCGGCCAGACAGTCCGACGACGCACAGTCGCCGTACTCCACGAACCACACGTGCTGCCGATCCGCGGTGGCGCTGCTGCCACTGGCACGGATTCGCGGATGCCCGAACTCTGCCGACGCCGGTAAGGTCTCAAATGGCAGGCGGCTCAGAACCATGAGACCACTGTCCTCGCGCACGATCCACCGGCTGCCAATGTACCGCACACACCATGGATAGGCGTGCGCGAGCCGTTCCACGAGCACGCGGCGGGCGCGAGCGGAGAACACCTCCGTGAGTACGATGAGGTCGTAGCGGCCCTCGTGGATCCGATCGGAGAGCACCTCAGCCCGTCGAGTGTTGCTCGGCAGGTGAGGGAGGAAGCGCGCGTTGAAGGTTCCGACGCGAAGCGACATGGAATGATCTCAGCGGTGGGAGCAACCGGCTCGTCCCGTGATTATACCAGCAGTCGGGGTGCCAGGCGACGGGTTGGCGATCGCACCCGCAGGTACTCGCCGGGGTTCCCGATGCCCGTATGGCGGGTAGATTGCCTCTCCTTGAGACCCTCGTGCGGTCGTTTCGCCGCGGCCCCGCCGCACGTCTGCCGACCGGAGTCCGCCTGATGTTCAATCTCCCTCGCCCGCCGGGATGGAGTGTCGTTGCCGCGACGCTCCTGCTGCAGGGCTGCTTACTCGGGCCCAACTACGTGGAGCCCGAGGTCGCGACGGCCGATGCCTGGCACACCGCCGTCGCCGCCGAGATGGACCAGGAGTCGCCCCCCATCACGTTCTGGTGGGAGTCGCTCGGCGACTCGGTGCTCACCGATCTCATCCGCCGAGCCGAGTTGGCGAATCTCGATCTCAAGTCGGCGGTGTCCCGCGTGCGGGAGTCGCGGGCCGCCCGCGGCATTACGCGCGGCGACTACTTCCCGAGCATCACGCTCGGTGGGGCGTACTCGTACTTCCAGCTCTCGGAGAACAGTCCGGCCGGGCAGATCATCGTCGGCTCGGGTGAGACCATCGAGGCGGATGACAGCTGGCAAGCCTCGGCGGATGTCTTCTGGGAGATCGACGTGTTCGGCCGGATCCGGCGGCAGAATGAGGCGGCCGGCGCCCAGTTCCAGGCGTCGATCGAGGACTATCGCGACGTGCTGGTGACGCTGTATGCCGAGGTCGCAGCCGCGTACGTCGACGTGCGGACGTTCCAGACCCGGCTTGCGTTCGCGCGGCAGAACGCGGAGCTCCAGGGCGAGACGGTGCAGCTCACCCGCGACCGGTTCAACGCGGGCCTGGTCTCGGGGCTGGACGTGTCGCAGGCGGAGACCAATCTTGCGTCAACCGAGGCCGAGATCCCGACGCTCGAGACGGCGCTGCACAGCTCGCTCAACCGCGTGGCCGTACTGCTCGGCGAGCAGCCGGGTGCGGTGCACGACGAACTGAATGACCGCGGCGCAATCCCCACGCCGCCCGAGTCGATCGCGACGGGCCTGCCCGCGGAGCTACTCCGTCGCCGTCCCGACGTCCGGCGCGCGGAGCGGCTGCTGGCCGCGCAAACGGCGCTGATCGGGGCGGCGAAGGCCGATCTGTTCCCCACCTTCTCGCTCACGGGCATCCTCGAGCTGTTTGCACCGACAGCGGGTGATCTGTTCACGGAGGAGAGTGTCGGGTGGAGCCTCGTGCCCGGCGTGCGGTGGAACATCTTCAGCGGCGGCAAGATCCGGAACAACATCAAGGTCCAGGAAGCCCGCACGGAGCAGTTGCTCTACCTCTACGAGCAGTCGGTGCTGCTCGCGCTCGAAGAGGTGGAGAACTCACTGGTGGCGTTCGAGCAGGAGAAGCGCCGCCGCGATCGTCTGAGTGAAGCCGTCACCGCTGCGCAGCGGTCGGTCGACATCGTGCGTACCCAGTACTTGTCCGGCCTCACCGACTTTCAGCGCTACCTCGACTCGGAACGAGCGTTGTTCCAGCAACAGGACCTGTTGTCGGCCAGCGAAGGGCAGGTCGTCCGGAACCTGATCGGACTCAACAAGGCCCTGGGTGGCGGCTGGGTACTGGAAGACGAAGATCCCGACCGGCAGCAGACCGCGGCCGTTACGCCCAGCGGCTCCCCGGGCGCGCCGGGGTCACCTGATAACGACCGATAGCCGGAATGCCACCGATGAGAGATGCAATCTGCTTGTACGCTTCAGTCCCCTCTCGGCGTCCTCCGTCCCCGCGGGCCGCACTGCTCCTTGCCGCAGCCGTAGCCGCGGCCTGCGGCGGCAGTCCGCCGACGCCGCAGCCCCCGCAGGTGACCGTGGCGACGCCGGAGCGGCGTACCGTGCGGATGTATGCCGAATTCACCGGCAACACGCGTGCGGTCGAGTCGGTAGAGATTCGGGCACGGGTAGCCGGTACCCTGGAGGAGATCCGCTTCGAGCCGAGCCGTCGAGTGCGCGCGGGCCAGGTGCTGTTCGTGATCGAGCGGGAGCAGTACATCGCTGCGCGTGACGAGGCGCAGGGCTCGCTCCGCTCGGCCGAGGCCGAGTTGGCCCGGGCCGAATCGGATTTGAAGCGGGTCGAACAGGCGATTCAGACGAACGCCGTCAGCCAGAGCGATCTCGATCGGGCACAGGCTGCGCGGGACCAAGCAGAGGCGGCAGTGGTCGCTGCGGGAGCCAGGCTCGCCAATGCCGAGCTGAATCTGGAGTACACTCTGGTGCGGAGTCCCATCGCGGGGCGGGTCGGCCGCTGGCTGGTCGATCCTGGCAATCTGGTGGGTGCCACCGGTCCGACGCACCTCGCCACCGTGAATCAGGATCAGCCGATCTACGTGTACTTCGACGCGCCAGAAGACCTGGTACTGGCGTTTCTGGCTACGCAGGGCGACACCGCTCAAGACCAAGAACGCGTTGGGCGCGTGAACGTCGCGCTGGCCAACGAGACGGACTATCCACACGAGGGGGTGATCGACTTCATCGACAACACCGTCGATCCAACCACGGGCACCATCGAGATGCGTGCGCTGCTGCCGAATGAGGACAACGCGCTGTTTCCTGGCCTATTCGTCCGCATCCGGGTGGTCGGCCGGGAGAGACCGAACGCACTCGTGGTGCAGGAGCAGGCGATCGGCACCGATCTCGGCGGCAAGTACGTCATGGTCCTGGATGATCAGGACGTCGTCGATCAGCGCTATGTGACGCTGGGAGCACGACAGGAAGGCGGGACCGTCGAAGTTCTCGACGGACTCGACGGGACCGAGCGGTACATCGTCAACGGGATGCTGCGGGCGCGTCCCGGATTCCCGGTCACGCCCCAGACCGAAGCTGAAGTCGCTGCCGCGCAGCAGGCTGCGACGTCCGCCGAGGAGAACTGAGCCGTGGGCGCGTTCAGCTCGATGTTCATCAATCGGCCCATCTTCGCGATGGTGATCTCGATCGTCATCGTGCTGCTGGGAGGGTTGTCGATCCCGCTCCTGCCGGTGGCGAGCATGCCCGACATCACGCCGCCGACCGTCAAGATCTCCACCACGTACCCCGGTGCCAACGCGCAGGTAGTCGAGGAGACGGTCACCAGTCCGATCGAGCAGCAGGTGAATGGCGTCGAGAACATGATCTACATGTCGTCGATCAGTTCCAGCGACGGCAGCATGAGCATCACGGTCACGTTCCGGATCGGGACCGACCCCGACATGGCCGCCGTGCTCACGCAGAATCGGGTGGCCATCGCCGAGCCCCTGCTGCCCGAAGAGGTCAAGCGGCAGGGTGTGAAGGTGGAGAAACAGTCCACCAGCATGGTGCTGGCGGTCGTGCTCAACGCGCCAGACGGCCGGTACGACGACATCTTCCTCAGCAATTACGCCACCACGCAGGTCAAGGACGTGCTGGCGCGCATCCCCGGTGTCGGAAGCGTGATGATCTTCGGGGCCAAGGATTTCGGCATGCGGGTGTGGATCGATCCCGCCAAGCTCAGATCCCGCGGCCTCACGACCGACGAAATCGTCGGCGCGCTGCGCGAACAAAACGTCCAAGTAGCGGCAGGGCAGATCGGCGCTCCTCCGATCGAGACGGGCCAGCAGTTCCAGTACAACATCAACACCCTCGGCCGCCTCACCGATCCCGCTGAGTTCGAGAACATCATCGTCAAGACCGGAGCTGAGGGGGAGCTGGTCCGGCTGCGCGACGTGGCCAGGATCGAGCTGGGGTCGCAGAACTACTCGTGGTACGCCGAGATGGACGGGCGCCCGACGAGCATGATCGGGATCTACCAGCTGCCGGGGGCCAATGCGGTCGAGGTCGCCAACGGGGTCAAGCAGGCGATGGCCACCTTGGAAGCACGGTTCCCGGAGGGGCTCGCGTGGGCCGTGCCGTACGATTCGACTCGCTACATCACCCAGTCGATCAAGGAAGTGATCACGACCCTGCTGATGGCGGTGGTGCTGGTCGTGGCCGTGGTATTCATCTTCCTGCAGGATTGGCGCCCCACGCTCGTTCCGACCGTCGCGATCCCGGTCTCGCTCATCGGCACCTTTGCCGTCTTGCTGGCGGCGGGGTTCTCGATCAACAACCTGAGCCTGTTCGGCTTGATCCTCGCCATCGGCATCGTGGTGGACGATTCCATCATGGTGACCGAAAACACGATGCGGATCATGGACGAGGAGGGGCTGCCGCCCAAGGAGGCGGCCAGCAAGACGATGTACGAGGTGGGGGGCGCGGTTGTGGCGACGACGCTGGTGCTGCTCGCGGTGTTCGTTCCTACGATGATCATGCCGGGCCTCACTGGTCGGCTGTACAAGCAGTTCGCGGCGACCATCTCCGTCGCCACGGTGCTGTCGTCGGTCAATGCGTTGACGCTGAGCCCCGCCCTGTGCGGTTTGGTGCTCCGGCCGGCCGGCGGCGAGCGGCGCAAAGGCCGGTTCTTCACCTGGTTCGATGCGAAGTTCGACGCCTTGTCGGGACGGTACACGGGCATCGTCGATGCCATTCTGGGGAAGACGCGGGCGATGGTGCTCGCCTTCGCCGTGATGCTCGTGCTGATGGTGCTCGGCTTCGGCTGGGTGCCGGGCGGCTTCGTCCCCAACGAGGACGAGGGCTACTTCTTCGTTAACGCCGAGCTCCCGCCGGGCGCGTCGCTGGAGCGCACGCGCACCGTGATGGACCGAGTCAACGGCATCTACGGCGACATGGAAGGCGTGCAGAACGTCCTGACGGTGGGTGGCTACTCGCTGCTCAACGGCACGGCGGGCTCGAACTTCGGGTTCAGTATCGTGACCCTCGATCACTGGGATGACCGGCCGGGCCTGGCGCTGTCGCTGTGGGGATTGATGCGACAGTCGGCGCCGCAGCTGGCGCAGATCCGGGAAGGCGTCGTGTTTCCTTTCGCACCGCCGCCGATCTCGGGCCTCGGCTCCGCCGGCGGCTTCGAGATGCGACTCCAGGATCTCGGTGGTGTCGGTCTCCTGCAGCTCGAGACGTTCGCCAATGATCTCGTCGCTGCAGGCAACGCGAGTCCGGTGCTCACGCGGCTGAACCAGAACTTCCGGGCGAACGTGCCGCAGCTCTTTGCGGCCGTCGATCGGGAGAAGGTCAAGACACTCGGGGTGCCGCTCCAGTCCGTGTTCAATACGCTGCAGGCGAACCTCGGCTCCGCCTATGTGAACGACTTCAACCTGTTCGGACGTACCTGGCGGGTGATGGTGCAAGCAGATCAGCAGTTCCGGGCCACGTCCGACGACATCCGGCGGCTCGAGGTGCGCGATCTCCAGGGGCACATGATCCCGCTCGGCACGGTCGTATCCGTCAGGGACACGGTCGGGCCGCAGGTGATCCTGCGCTATAACCTGTTCCGCTCGGCGACCGTGACGGGTTCGCCCGAGTCCGGGTACTCTGACGGCCAGGCAACCGACGAGATCGAGGCGCTCGCGGCCGAGGTGCTACCGGGGCAGATGGGTTTCGAGTGGTCGGGCGTGACCTACCAGCAGAAAGAGGCGGGCAACCTCGCGCCCATCATCTTCAGCCTCGCAATCGTGTTCGCGTTCCTCTTCTTAGCGGCGCAGTACGAGAGCTGGGCCAACCCGCTGTCGGTCATGTTGTCGGTGCCGATGGCCATCCTGGGTGCGGTGACGTTCGCGCTGCTCCGCGGCCTGATCCAGCCGATGGAGAACAATGTCTACATGCAGATCGGCATCGTGCTGCTCATTGCGCTGTCGGCGAAGACCGCGATCCTGATCGTCGAGTTCGCCAAGCAGCAGCACGAGAAGGAGGGCAAGCCGTTGATCGAGGCGGCGTCCACCGCCGCCAGGCTCCGCTTCCGGCCGATCCTGATGACCGCGTTCTCGTTCATCCTTGGCGTGATCCCGCTCGTGATCGCGAGCGGCGCCGGTGCGCGCAGCCGGGTATCGCTCGGCACGGCCGTGTTTGGCGGTATGCTGATGTACACGATCCTCGGCGTGTTCTTCATCCCGGTGCTATACGTGGTCGTCGAGCAGGGGTGGAAGCGACTGCGTAGGCAGGAGGCGTGAGGACATCGGATCGCGACGCGCCCGCTGCACCGTTTGTCGTGAGACCGCGCTGCTGAACCGTCGCGCTCATGGAGCCTGATGGCGGAGGATCCGGAAGATCGTAGCAATCCGCGCCGCCTGACCCTCGGCACGCGGATCCTCGTTGGCGTGCTCGCGGGCATCGCCCTCGGTGTGTTCCTCGGGGAGTGGAGCGCGCCCGTCCAGGTGCTGGGTGACATCTATGTGGGGCTGCTCCAGATGACGGTGCTCCCGTACGTCGTCGTGTCGCTCATCTGCAGGATCGGCGGCTTCACGTACGAGCGCGCGGCCCACGTCGCCCGTCATGGATCCCGGGTTCTGCTCGTGTTGTGGGGTGTCGCGCTTGCGCTCGTCGTGGTGCTGCCCCTCTCACTCCCGAAGTGGCAGGCAGGCACGTTCTTCAGTGCCAGCCTGATCGAGGACAGCGCTGGATTCGATTTCCTCGGTCTCTACATTCCGACCAACCCGTTTGGCGCCCTTGCCAACAACGTCGTGCCTGCGGCGGTGCTGTTCAGCATCCTCCTCGGCATCGCCCTCATCCCGCTCGGCGAGAAGCGGCGCCTGCTCGACCCGTTGCACGTGGTGAGCGATGCCCTGGGCAACATCTCCCACGCCGTGATTCGACTGTCGCCGTGGGGAACGTTCGCACTGGCGGCCGGTGCCGCCGGCACGACCTCCCCCGCCGAGTGGCTCCGTCTCGGGGGGTATGTGGTCACGTTCTCCATCGGGATCGTGCTGCTCACTTTCGTGCTGTTCCCGGCGACCGTCGCGGGGCTCTCGCCGTTCGGGTATCGGGAACTGCTCGGCCGCACGCGCGGCACGCTCCTCACCGCGTTTGCCACGGGCAAGCTCTTCGCAGTACTGCCGATGATCATCGAGGACGTACGCGCCCTGCTCGCCGCACACCGCGCGGACACCGAGACGCAGGGGGCTGCGGACGTCTTGGTCCCGCTAGCGTATCCGTTTCCCAACGCCGGAAAGATCCTCTCCGTCCTGTTCATCCCGTTCGCGGCGTGGTTCATCGGCAAGCCGCTCGAGGTGACGGATTATCCGCTCCTGCTCTCGGTTGGCCTCCTCAGCATCTTCGGGAGTCCGGTGGTTGCCATCCCGTTCCTGCTGGGACTGTTCCGCATGCCGGCCGACCTGGTCGCGCTGTTCGTCGTGTCGGGGATCTGGAGTGCGCGCTTTGGTGACCTACTGGGTGTCATGCATCTGACGGCGTTCTCGTTGCTCACGGTCTCGAGCGAGCGTGGCTGGCTGCGCTGGCAGACTGGACGCACCGCCGGCTGGCTCGCCGGATCCGTCGTCGCCGTGGCGGCCGCGTTGTAACTCAACCACGCGGTGGTCCGCTGGAGCATCGGAGATGAGCCGCGCCCGGTCAACCGCGTGATCGCGATGCAGCCGTACTTCGAGGGCGGTGCTGTCGCGGACAGCGAGCCGGCGGCACCTCACCCGGCACCCCTCGAGCCGGGCGAGACTCGGCTCGAGCGCATCCGCCGCACCGGTGAGCTGCGGGTGGGCTACCTGCCGCGCAACCCGCCGTACAGCTATCGCAACCAATCCGGTGCACTGGTCGGTCTGGACGTCGATCTCGCGTATCGACTGGCCGTCGAGTTGGAGGCCGAACTGCGCCTGGTGCCATACGGCCCTGGTTCACTCGACGCTGCGTTCGCCGCGGACCACTTCGACCTCGCGATCGGAGGACTGGGCTCCGCGGTTCGTGAGGCGCAGGCGTACCTGGAATCCGATCCGTATCTCGAGCTGCACGCGGCGCTCGTCGTGCCCGACTATCGCGCTGATGAGTTCGGCTCGATCGAACAGATTCAGCAGATGCCCGCAGTGCGCGTCGGTTACGTGGACGGTGGAGTGCTGGTACGCACTGGGCGACACAGATTCCCCGGTATCGAGAACGTCGCTATCCCGTCCGCCGAGCACTACCTCCGCGAGGGCGTGGCCGAGATCGACGCGCTTCTCACTACGGCCGAGACGGGCGCGATCTACTCGATGATCTTCCCGGAGTTTTCGGTTGTCGTGCCGAATGGTTTTCGGGTCCGCGTCCCCACCGTGGTCGCCGTCGCACAGGAGGAGACGTTGCGGCAGGCGGTCAATCGGTTCGTCCGCATCAAGCGCGCTGACGGCACGATCGAGACCCTCCACGATCATTGGATTCTCGGCCGAGCAGCCGCCTCCCCACAGCGGCGCTGGTCGGTGGTGGGGAACGTGTTGGGGTGGGGCCGCTGAGCGGCACTCGCGCCGGCAGCACGTCGAGGATACCCTAGTCCGAGGGGGTGCGGAACAACGGTCGAGCTACGGATCGGCAAGGAGGGAGGGGAGATCGGTGATTCCACTCCAGGTCGCCATTGGAGGCACGATGATGATCGTCACCACGATCATCCACGCCGGTGGTCAGGCCGTCGGTCTCAGGTGGCTCATCCTGTCACGGGCGAAGCATCTCCAGGATGCCTCGATCTGGATCCGCTCACTGGTCGTGGGAGCGCTGGTGCTCATCTTGTTCCTCGCCACGCTCGTCGAGGCGAGCGCATGGGCGAGCGCGTATCTCGTGCTCGACGCGATCCCCGATTTCGAGACGGCGCTCTACTTCTCGACCGTAACCTATACAACGCTCGGATATGGTGACATCGTGCTGGAGGGCGACTGGCGTTTGTTGGCCTCATTTCAGGCTGCGAACGGGATCATCATGTTCGGCTGGACCACGGCGTTGATCATCATCGCCGTCCGCCACTTCAGTACGACCCTGCCGCAACTCAGCACGCCGAGGCGGTCATGACCGAAATGCAGCGGACTACCGTCGCGGGAATGGGGGTGGTAATCGCTTGTTCGGCTATTCCGCTGGCCGCGGCAGCGCAATCCGGGGCGACAGCGCAGGCCCGCACGGCGACCGTCGTTGCCGGAGCGCAGTACGCCAGTCCACCTGGGGGCCAACGCTGGCTCCTGGGCGACGGGTACCGAGACCTGTGGACCGCTCCAGTCGAGGTCGAGGTGCTCGATCTGCGGGCATTTGCCGGCGGCCTCACACCGGTCATGCGAGTGGGTGGCATGCAGACGCTCGGCCTCGCCCTGCGGGGCCGCGACGGACGCGATTACACGTTCCGCTCCGTAGACAAAGTCTATTCCGACGAAACGATCCCGCCGGCATTCCGCGGCACGTTTCTCGCCGAGGTCATTCAAGACCAGATCGCGGCGAACTTCCCGGGCGTGCAGGTCGTCACGGCTCCGATCGAGCAGGCGGCGGGACTCCCTGCACCCACCGATCCCCGTCTCGTCGTCATGCCCGACGACCCCGCGCTCGCCGAGTTTCGGGAACAGTTCGCTGGTGTGTTGGGGGTCATCACGGAGTTCCCGCAGCCGGTGTCCGATAGCAACCCGGGATTCCGTGGCGCATCCGAGATCCTCAGTCCCGAGGAGTTCTGGAGTGCACGGCAGGCGGGTACCCAGTATCTGCCCGACACGCGGACGTTCCTGCAGGCGCGGCTCCTCGACCTTCTTCTCAACGACTGGGATCGCCATCACGGCCAGTGGCGGTGGGCGCGGTTCCCGGATACACCGCTGCTCCAACCCATTCCCGAAGATCGGGACCAGGTCTTCACAGACTACCGGGGACTTCTGCTCGACCTTGCCCGCCTCCAGGGCGCGCAGTACGTGAAGTACGACGACGAGTTCGAGCCGCTGCGCCGGGCGACGAAGAACGGCTGGGATGTCGACCGTTTTCTCCTGACGAATATCGAGAAGCCCGAGTGGATGGAGATCGCCCACGACCTCCAGCGGCGTTTGACGGACGAGGTGCTGGAGGAAGGACTACGACGGATGCCGCCCGAGTATTACGAGCGGCGTGGTGCGGAGATCTCGGCGAAACTCAGGATCCGACGGGACGCGCTCGCCGCCATGGCGGAGCGCTACTACGCCTATCTCGCAGACAAGGTGGACGTTCAGGGCACCGACCAGGGCGAGCGCGTCATCATCGAGAGCTTCGAGAACGGAGACGTCGAGGTGGAGGTCGCGACGCTCCGGACAGAATCGACCCTCGAGACTCCCTACTATCGCCGTCGCTTTGCACGGGCTGAAACGAAGGAAGTCCGGATCTATCTGCATGGTGGGAGCGACTCGGTCGTGACTAGGGGAACGAGCCCTCCGGCGATCACCGTTCGCGTGATCGGTGGTCCTGGAGTGAGTACGGTCGACGATTCGCGGGGATTCGGCGTGAAGTTCTACGCTTCGGAGGGCGAGAGCCGTCGGATCGGCGACAGCGGGACCACACTCAACACCAAGCCGTTCACGATGCCGCTGACGAGGCCTCCCAACGATATGCCATGGGTCCCGGCGCAGGACTGGGGTGGCATGACAAAGCCCCTGATGATCGCGGGGTATCAGTCGGATCCCGGCCTGACCGTGGGCGGCGGGTTCGATACCAGAGCCCACGGGTTCCGCAAGTACCCGTGGGCGAATCGTCACATTCTCAAGGGCGGGTTCGCCTTCGGTGTGACCCGACCGTTCGTGGACTACAAAGGTAGTTTCAGGCGGGAAAACTCCCGGTTCGGTTACGTGCTCGAAGCGCGATTCTCCGGAGTCGACCAGCTGCGCTACTACGGGCTGGGCAACGAAACCCCAGGCGATCTGGGCGAGCGGGAATACCGGGTTGCGCAGTACCAGTTCACTTTGTTTCCGGGTGTTGCTTTGTACTCGGCAGACAAGGGCGCGGTGGCCATCGGCCCGATCGTCAGGTACACGAGTTCCAGCGGGACGGATTCGAACACGGTACTGGGTCGAGAGCGGCCCGTGGGCTCCGACAAGTTCGGCCAGATCGGCATCCAACTGCGCGGCCGCTATGACACACGTGGTCTGCAAACCGTCCTCACGCCGGGGTTTCTCATCGAGGGGGAGGGCAGCTACTTCTTCCAGACGTGGGACGTCGAGAGTCGGTTCGGGTACATCGGCGCTCACGCCGCCGGCTACATCCCGCTCGCAAAGCCGCTGTTACTGTCGCTCCACCTGCGCGGCAGGAAGATCTGGGGGGACGTCCCCTATTTCGAAGCGGCCTATATCGGTGGTAGCAATTACCCGCTGGGTACCAAGTGGAACCGGTGGGCCGGCGAGGCGTCCGTCGGAGGGTTGGCCGCACTGCGCTGGACCCTCGCGCGTTTCCGGGGGTTCGTTCCCGGGAGCTTCGGTCTCTTCGGCATGGGCGACGCCGCGAGGGTGTTCGTGGACGGCGAGGACTCTTCCAGGTGGCACCCCTCGTATGGTGGCGGCGTGTTCGTCACGTCCTTCGACCGTGCGAGCGCGTTCCACGTCGGGGCCGGATCGAGCCCGGACAGCGGCTTCTTCTTCCTATTCCTCGCGAACTTCGCGGGGCTGGCCTTTCAGTAGACGCGCGACCTGCCGATCTGCGCTGAAGGAGAGGCGGGAGTCAACTCCATTCGCACGTCCGGCCGCCCGAGGCGAAAGGTGAGGGTCGGGTGTGAGATCCGGATCACGTCGGATACGGCGGCGTTCAAATGGCCGAGCGACGCGGTGCCGGCCCGTGCGGTGATTGCAGCACGACCTCGACGGCGGAGTCCCTGCCGGTAGATTACCTGCGAGATTCAGATCGCGGAGTGGACGCTCACTGCACTGACCAGGCGTGCTCGCTACCGCGTCACTTATCGGAGGGCACGGTGCCCCCGGGGAGGGTGAGGGACATGCGTCGCATCGTTACGCTGGTGCTGTCGTTCGTAGTCGTAGCCGCCACGGCCGTCCAAGCGCAGGGGGCCTTCGTCGCTATCTCGGGCGGCGCGACCCTCGGGGATCTGTACGGGGGGGTGGTCAACACCGACTCGCGCTGGGGCGGGACCGCCGGCATTTCCCTTGGCTACCGGAACTTCAACTATCTCGTCACGGAGCTGGAAGGCAACTGGGTGCAGAAGGGTGGGGGCGACACCCGCATCGACTATATCGAGATTCCGTTGCTGTTCGGCGGGGTCGCCCAGGCTGCCAACGGACTCGGTGCGCGACTGTACACGGGGATTGGGATTGCCTTCCCGATCTCCTGCAAGTCGGACGTGGCGTCACTGGCGTGCGACAGCAAGAAGGGAACGGAGTGGGCCTGGCCCATCGGTCTGCAGATCGGTCGGTGGCTGGGGCCGAACCGGTTCGTTGCGCTGGACGCCCGCTACTCGATCGGGCTGTCGGACGCCTTCGACGTGTCTCTCGCCACGAACCGCTCGTGGCAGTTCCGGGCCTTCGTCGGGTTCCCGATCGGGCGGTGAGGGACCGCCCTGGCTACTGTTAGATTACGCGCAAGCGATCAAGGAGACATGATGCGCATACAGGCCGCATGCAGTATTGGAGCCGTACTCCTGCTCACATCCTGCCAGGTGGCGAGCTTCGACCCGGACGATCCGGAGATCCTCGCCGCGATCGACTCGGTCCTGCAGTCCACGATGGCCGGAGCGACAACCGCAGACGTCGATCAGGTGCTGGCCGCCGCCGAGGGCGAGGGCGAGCTTACGTTCATCACGGGCGAAGTGATGCTGAGCGGGATCGAGAGCATTCGCGCGCGGTTCGAAGACACCTATGCCGCCATCCAGAGCCAGCACCAGGACATCCTGGAGAAGCGGGTACGGATTCTCAGCCCGGACGTTGCCCTCGTGCTGGCGATTGGCGAAGGGACGTACACCGACAAGGCCGGGTGGACGTCCGACCCCGTGGGGATCGGGACGACGCTCGTGTTCGTGCGTGAGAGCGGCCAGTGGCGTATCCGGCACGCCCATCAGTCGATCGTGCGGTGAGGAAGGCGTGCGTTATCAAGAGATGGCAATGATGGCAAGGAGTTTCCCCATGCGCAGTTCACTACTCGCTGCCGCGCTCGCACTCGCCCTTGCGGTGCCTGCGGCGGCCCAGGTCGCGACGACTCAGCAGGCGGCGCCCCCCGCGCCGACTCTTTCGCAGATCGGGATGTTCATTTACCCGGCGCAGGACCAAACCCCGGAGCAGCAGCAGGCCGACGAGGCATCGTGCACGGAGTGGGCCGAGGCTCAGACAGGTCTGACGCTCCAGGCGGGTTCGGTGGACCTCGACTCGGCGGCGCAGGCCGCGCAGCAGCAAGCCGCTCAAGCCACCCAGGGGGCAGCGGTGGCGGGAGCGGCGCGAGGTGCCGTTGCCGGCGTCGCCATTGGCGCGATTGCCGGTGATGCCGGGAAGGGCGCGGCTATCGGTGCCGTCGCCGGTGCGATGGGTGGCCACCGTGCCAGGAGAGCCGCAACCGCCCAGGCTGGGCAGCAGGGAGCGGCTCAAGCCCAGGCGCAGAACCAGCAGGCACTCGACACGTTCAAGAAGGCCGCCGGGGCCTGCCTCGAGGCACGAGGGTATTCGGTGAAGTAGGATCAGAACCGAGAAAGCCGGGGGCGTGGGCGGTGATTTCCCGCGCTCCCGGTGACCTTCCCGGTCGCCCACCGGATGGATCAACTGTCGGGCAACCTCGACCGCATCTAGATCATCAAGAGCTGAGTGGACGACGACGGCGAGCGCCACGAGAAGGTCTACGACGTCGTGTGGTCCGGAGACCGACGGATCGGTCGCGAGGGCAAGCTACCGCCGGTCGGAAACACAGTGGATGTTGCCAACGCGACCTGGACCAATACCATCGGTGATCCGGAGTTGATCACCTTCTGGACTGACCCGGACTTCGACCCCGATCACCCGGCGGAGTACTGCGCACGTGTGCTGGAGATCCCGACACCGCGCTGGACGGCCTACGAGGCGAAGCGCTTCGGGATCACCATGCCGCCCGAAGTGCCGATGACGACGCAGGAGCGGGCGTACACCAGCCCGATCTGGTACACACCCTAGTCGACACTGCGTTGCTCGAGGCGTGGGGCGCGCTCGAATGCGCATCTCACGCCTCGAGCATTTCCGGCGGTCTCACCTCGTACCTCGGCATCGCCAGCGGCCGGACGCCAGGACGGCGCTCTCACCCACCACTATCAGCGAATCGCTCCGTCGGTATTGGGACGGCGGTGCACTTGCACTCAGGGTTTGTCCGGATTGCCGCCGCGGATGGACTTGCCAATACTTCGTGAAACTCATCGTGGCGATCTCGTGCCCGCCTTTCATTGCCGGGCTGTGGTGCCCTGTTTCAGTGACTGAGGAGCACGATGCGGTTCCACATCCTCAGCTTCGAAGGTCCGGATCCCTATGCCCGGGCAGGGGGCATTGCGAGCCGGATCGAGGGCTTGAGCGGCACCCTCGCCGATTTTGGGTTCGACACGCACCTGTGGTTCGTGGGCGATCCCGATCTACCCGGACACGAATCGCGGGGCCCGCTGACGCTGCACCGGTGGTGCCAGTGGATCAGTCGGTATCATCCGGGCGGCGTGTACGACGGAGAGGAAGGGAAGCGTGCTGACTACGCTGCCTCCCTCCCCCCATTCCTGTTTCAAGAAGTGCTCGCGCCTGCGCTCAGGGACAATGACGATCCCATCGTCGTGATGGCGGAGGAATGGCAGACCGTCGATGCCGTACTCCACCTTGACTACCTGTTGCGCCGTGGCGGCCTCAGGGAGCGTGTCCGGATCTTCTGGAACGCCAACAACATCTTCGGCTTCGACCGCATCGATTGGGCACGACTCACGAGGGCAGCGACGATCACGACGGTGAGCCGCTACATGCGGCAGCGCATGTGGACGCTCGGGGTCGATCCGCTCGTCGTGCCCAACGGTATTCCCGCTGACATCCTGATTCCACCGGACCGCGGCACGGTGGCGCGGCTCCGGCGGGTCGTCGCGGGCCGCACGCTCGTCACCAAGGTCGCGCGGTGGGATCCCGACAAACGCTGGCTGCTGGCGGTCGACAGCGTCCGTGAGCTGAAGCGCGACGGCCAGCGTCCTCTGCTGGTCGCACGCGGCGGAATGGAGGCTCACGGGTCCGAAGTGCTTGCCCATGCCGCCGCCGTAGGGTTGCGGGTCGTGGAGCAGGAGGCGTCGTGCCAGGGCAGCGCTGCGCTCCTTCAGGGGCTCCGTGCCGCGGGTGACGCAGACGTCGCCGTGCTGAAGTGGCGGCTCTGCCCGGAAGAGAAGCGCACGCTGTTCCGGCTATCGAGTGCCGTTCTCGTCAACAGCGGGCACGAGCCGTTCGGGCTGGTGGGACTGGAGGCGATGGCGGCTGGCGGGGTCGCCTGCGTCGGCGGTACGGGTGAGGACTACGCCATCGGGGGGTGGAACGCGCTCGTGCTGCAGACCTACGATCCGCGAGAGCTTGGGATGCTGCTGCGCTGGCTGCGATCGAATCCGCGTGAGGAAGATCGGATACGGCGGCGCGCGTCGGCAACGGCGAGATCGTGGACGTGGCCGATCGTGATCTGCCGCAGTTTGCTCCCTGCGATACGGTTGTACCCTGAAGCTCACGCAGAGGCGCACGTCAGCCGGGGAACGGATCCGCAGCGAGGAAGCGGGAGCTCCTGGCCCACAGCGCGTCCCTGTCGAGCAGGTGCCGATGGGGAGACGGTGCCCCGGCCGCGGTTCGTGACGTACACCAGGGTCGCGCGCGCGACGGCTGGCGGAGTGAGCGTGAACGGGGGGGACTCCGAGGATTCCGGGTCGACGGCGTAGACGCGCGGCGGAGCCGCATCTGCGCTAGTTTCCCCCATCATGCCCGACCTCGCCGCACGCCGGTTCGACGCCGTGCTGTTCGATCTCGACGGCGTCATTACGTCCACGGCCCGCGTGCACGCCGCCTGCTGGAAGCGGATGTTCGACGAATACCTCGAACGCCGCGCTGCCACGACCCGCGAGCCATTCGAACCCTTCCGGATCGAGACGGACTATAAGCGCCACGTGGACGGCAGGCCCCGCTACGACGGGGTGCGTGCGTTCCTCGTCTCACGCGGCATCACACTCCTTGACGGCGCTCCGTCCGATCCCCCCACCGCCGAGACGGTGTGCGGTCTCGGCAACCGGAAGAACGAACTGTTCCACGAGACGCTCGCGATCGAGCCGCCCGAGGTGTACCCGGGCTCGCTGTCCCTCGTACACGCACTGCGTGAGCACGGGATCAGGACGGCGGTCGTGTCGGGCAGTCGCAACGCGGCGGCGGTACTCGAAGCAGCCGGGATCGCCGTGTTGTTCGAGGTACGCGTGGACGGGCTGACGGCTGCCGAGCGCGGGCTGGCCGGCAAGCCTGCGCCGGATACCTTCCTTGAAGCTGCTCGCCTGCTGGCTGTCGAGCCCGCGCGTGCGGTGGTGATCGAAGATGCCGCGTCGGGCGTGACGGCGGGGCGCGCCGGAGGATTCGGGCTCGTGGTCGGTGTGGCCCGTGAGGGGGAACACAACGCGCTGCGTGAGCAGGGCGCCGATATGGTCGTGACCGATCTGGCGGAGCTCGAAGTGACCGACGACAACCGTGAGGGCTGACGCATGATCCCACGCCGACACGTTCTGCCTCCCGTCGACATCTACCCGGACAACGACTGGGCCATCGTGGAGCGGCGGTTCAGTCCGGAGTTCGTAGCGCAGAACGAGACGATCTTCGCTACTGCCAACGGGTACCTCGGGATGCGCGGAAACTTCGTAGAGGGCAGTCCGGTGTTCCAGGCGGGGACGTTCATCAACGGCTTCCACGAGACGTGGCCGATCCCGTATGGGGAGGAGGCGTACGGCTTCGCCAAGACGGGGCAGACCATGCTCAACGTCACCGATGCGAAGCTGATTCAGCTCTTCGTCGATGACGAGCCGTTCTACCTCCCGACCGCCAATCTGCTCGAGTACGAGCGTCGGCTCGACATGCGGGCCGGGACACTCGACCGGCACGTCCTGTGGGAGACCCCGGCCGGGAAGCAGGTCCTGATCCAGTCCCGCCGCATCGTATCGTTCGAGCACCGCCACCTCGCGGCGATCCAGTACGAAGTGACCGTGCTCAACTCCATGGCGCCGATCGCGATCGTCTCGACGATGCGCACACCCACCGGTGGCCTGCCCACGAACAGCCACGACCCGCGCGCGGCCCGCCGGTTCGAGGATCAGGTGCTCGAGCCACAGGAGCACCGCACCGCTGAAGCGCGCGCAGCGCTGGGGCTCCGCACCTGCCGCTCCGGGATGGCGCTCGCGTGCGCGACGGATCACGTGATCGAGACGAGCAGTGCATACACTGTCGACAACCGACTCGGCGACGACGAGGGTGAAGTAGTCGTTCGCGTTGGAGCGGTACCGGGCGAGCGGATCCGGGTCATCAAGTACATCGCGTATCACAGTTCGCACCGGGCCACCGCGCGAGAGTTGTGTGACCGCGGCGAGCGGACCCTGGACCGCGCCGTACGGGACGGCATGGACACACTGGTCGACAGCCAGGAGCGGTTCATGCAGGACTTCTGGCATCGCTGCGACGCGCAGGTCGACACCGGACAGCCCCGCGCACAGCAGTACATCCGGTTCAACCTGTTCCACATCCTCCAGGCCTCCGGACGCGCGGAGGGCGGCGGCATCGGCGCACGTGGCCTTACCGGTCAGACGTATGAGGGCCACTACTTCTGGGATGCGGAGATCTACGTGCTGCCGTTCCTGATCTACACGGCACCGCGGATCGCGCGGAATCTCCTGTGGTTCCGCTACACCCAGCTCGACAAGGCACGGGCGCGGGCCCGCGAGGTGAACAACAAGGGTGCACTCTTTCCCTGGCGCACCATTACCGGCGAGGAGGCGTCAGCGTTCTTCCCTGCCGGCACCGCGCAGTACCACATCGATGCCGACATCATGTACGCGCTCGAGAAGTACGTGGAGGTCACCGGCGATCGTGACTTCCTGTGGGACTATGGCGCGGAGATGCTGGTCGAGACCGCGCGGTTGTGGGAGGATCTCGGCGGCTACCCCAGAGGCCCCGACGGGGAGTTCCACATCCAGGGTGTCACCGGGCCCGACGAGTACACCGCGCTGGTCAACGACAACGCCTACACCAATCTCATGGCGCGGCACAAC